>JBOFQO010000066.1:0-8758 GCA_051660925.1 Silanimonas sp.
TGCGCAGCTGGGCCAACCAGCCCTTCAACGCCGCGCCCTCGGCCGCGATCAGGCCGGTATTGATCGTGCGCACCGCGCGCTGCTCGGCGCTCGCATCCTTCTGTTCGACAATCGCCTGCACACGCCCCTGCGCATCGACCAGCACGCGGCCGTAGCCGGTCGGATCTTGCAGCTCGGCCACCAGCACCGCGAGGGCACCTTCGGCCGCCACCAGCGGACGCAGCGATTCTGCGCGGACGAGCGGGACGTCCCCATACAGAACAAGCACGCGCGCGTCGTCGGGCAGGCCGGGCATGGCCTGCTGCACCGCGTGGCCGGTGCCCAAGCGTTCGGCCTGCTCGACCCACGACAGATCCGCATCGTCCTTGAACGCTTCGCGCACCGCCTCGCCGCCGTGGCCATAGACCACATGGATGCGCGCGGCGCCAAGGGCGCGCGCGGTGTCGATCACGTGGCCGAGCATCGAACGCGTCGCGATCGGCTGCAGCACTTTCGGCAGCGGCGACTTCATGCGCTTGCCCTCGCCGGCGGCGAGAACGACCACATGAAGATCGGCGACATGCAGGGTGGCGGGGATCAGGGGGGCGGACATGCGGGATTCCATGCGCGAAAGTCGCCATTCTAGGTCGATGTGACGGCGATCACACCGGCCCGGCGCCGCCGTCCACCGCTTTCCACCCTTCCCGGGCGCCAACGAAAAACGCCGGCACGATGCCGGCGTTTTCCTTCGCTGCTGTGCGCCCCAAGGGCGCGGCGTCGAACCTCAGTGCTTGAGGTTCTTCCGCAGCCGCTCCAGCGCCTGCAGCTGCGCCATCGCTTCGGCGAGCTTCGCCTGCGCCTCGGCGAGGTCCATCGCCTCGCTGCGGTTGGCGATCAGCCGCTCGGCTTCTTCCTTGGCTTTCTTGACCACGGCCTCGTCGAGGTCATCGGCGCGCACGACGGTGTCGGCGAGCACGGTGACGACCTGCGGCTGCACCTCGAGGATGCCGCCGGAGACGTAGAAGTCGAGCTTCTCGCCGTTCGGCTGCGTCACGACGACCTTGCCCGGCTTGATGCGAGTGATCAGCGGCGCATGGCGCGGGGCGATACCGAGCTCGCCCAGTTCGCCGGTGGCCACGACCAGCGTCGCGTCGCCGTGGAAGATTTCCTTCTCGGCGCTGACGATGTCGCAGCGGATGGTGGTGCTCATGCCATTGCTCCCGTGAGGACGACGGCCTTAGGCCGCCATCTTCTTGGCCTTCTCGAAGGCTTCGTCGATGCCGCCGACCATGTAGAAGGCCTGCTCCGGCAGGTGGTCGCACTCACCCTCGACGATCATGCGGAAGCCGCGGATCGTTTCCTTGAGCGTGACGTACTTGCCCGGCGAGCCGGTGAACACTTCGGCCACGTGGAAGGGCTGCGAGAAGAAGCGCTCGGCCTTGCGAGCGCGCGACACGACCTGCTTGTCCTCTTCCGACAGCTCGTCCATGCCGAGGATGGCGATGATGTCCTTCAGCTCCTTGTACTTCTGGAGCGTGGCCTGGACCTTGCGCGCGGTGTCGTAGTGCTCGTTGCCGATCACGTTCGGGTCGAGCTGGCGCGAGGTCGAGTCGAGCGGGTCGACGGCCGGGTAGATGCCGAGCGAAGCGATGTTTCGCGACAGCACAACGGTGGCGTCGAGGTGGGCGAAGGTGGTCGCCGGCGACGGGTCGGTCAGGTCGTCCGCGGGCACGTAAACGGCCTGGATCGAGGTGATCGAACCGGTCTTGGTCGAGGTGATGCGCTCCTGCAGGACGCCCATTTCCTCAGCCAGCGTCGGCTGGTAACCCACGGCCGACGGCATGCGGCCCAGCAGCGCCGACACTTCGGTACCGGCCAGCGTGTAGCGGTAGATGTTGTCGACGAAGAACAGGATGTCGCGGCCCTTGCCGGTCGCCGGATCGATGTCGTCGCGGAAGTACTCGGCCATCGTCAGGCCCGTCAGCGCGACGCGCAGGCGGTTGCCCGGCGGCTCGTTCATCTGGCCGTACACCATCGCGACCTTGTCGAGGACGTTCGAGTCCTTCATCTCGTGGTAGAAGTCGTTGCCCTCGCGGGTACGCTCACCCACGCCGGCGAACACCGACAAACCCGAGTGTTCCTTGGCGATGTTGTTGATCAACTCCATCATGTTGACGGTCTTGCCGACGCCGGCGCCGCCGAACAGGCCGACCTTGCCGCCCTTCGCGAAGGGGCACATCAGGTCGATGACCTTGATGCCCGTCTCAAGCAGTTCGTTGCCACCCGCCTGGTCGGCGTAGGCCGGGGCGGCGCGATGGATTTCCCACGCCGCTTCGGCGGCCACCGGGCCAGCCTCGTCGATCGGGTTGCCCAGCACGTCCATGATGCGGCCGAGCGTGGCCTTGCCCACCGGCACCGCGATGGCGCGGCCGGTGTTGTCGGCGATGAGGTTGCGCTTCAGGCCGTCGGTCGAGCCGAGGGCGATGGTGCGCACGATGCCGTCGCCGAGCTGCTGCTGCACCTCGAGCGTGATTTCCGTGCCCTGCACCTTCAGCGCGTCGTAGACCTTCGGCACCTGGTCACGTGGGAATTCGACGTCGACGACGGCGCCGATGATCTGGACAAGCTTGCCGCTGGAGGTGGCGTGGGTCATGGGAGAACCTGTGGGTGCATGGATATTTGGGGATTCACCAGCGCCGGCCCGCGGCGCTCGCGAATCATCAAGGAAAAGCTGACGGCCCGGCCCTCTCGGGCCAGGCCGTCGGAACCACCATTAGCAGCCGAGCGCCTGCGCGGTCTGGTTGAAGGCGTCGTTCGCCTGCGTGCAGGCCGGGCCCAGCGCCGCCTTGCTGGTGGCGTCGAGCGCGTCCCAAGCGGCGCGGGTCTGGTCGAACCCGGCGCGCATGGCGGCACCGCCAGCGCCGGCCTTGTCGAAGCAGGCCTGCGCGCGAGCGAGGTAGTCCTCACACTCCTTCGGCAGCGAGGCGGTGGCGGCGGCGTCCGTGGCCGGAGCGGCAGCATCCGTGGCCGGCGCCATCGCATCGGTGGCAGGAGCGGCAGCGTCAGCCGCCGGGGCTGCGGCGTCGGTCGCCGGAGCCGTGGTGTCGGCCGGAGCAGCGTCGGTCGCAGGAGCAGCGGCGTCGGCCGGAGCGGCGTCAGTCGCGGGAGCGGCTTCTTCCGTCTTGCCACAGGCCGTCAGGGCGGCCGTCACGGCCAGGGCGAACAGGAGCTTCTTCATGTGATCACCTTTGTAGTGTGTTGGGGGGTGCAACCGGAGTTACTCTTTTACACCGCCGCGGCGCCGCCGACGATTTCCGAAATTTCCTGCGTGATCGCCGCCTGACGTGCCTTGTTGTAGATCAGGTTCAGCGTGCCGATCAGCTTCGTGGCGTTGTCCGAGGCGGCCTTCATCGCGACCATGCGGGCCGCGTGTTCGGAGGCCAGATTCTCAAGCACGGCCTGGTAGACGAGCGACTCGACGTAGCGGGTCATCACGTCATCGAGCACGGTTTGCGCATCCGGCTCGTAAAGGTAGTCCCAGTCGTGGCTGGCCTCGAGCGTCTCCGAGGCCGGCAGCGGCAGCAGCGGCGCCAACGTCGGCTTCTGCGTCATCGTGTTGATGAAGTCGTTGAAGCACAGCGTGACGCGGTCGAGCTTGCCTTCCGTGTAGCCGTCGAGCATCACCTTGACGACGCCGATCAGCTTCTCAAGCTGCGGGTTCTCGCCGAGGTGGGTGACCGATCCGAGCATGTCGACCTTCAGGCGACGGAAGAAGGTGGCGGCCTTCTGGCCGACGCAGACGACGTCGATCGCCACGCCCTTGCCCTGCCAGTCGCGCATGTCGGCCAAGATGCGGCGGAACAGCTGCGAGTTCAGGCCACCGCAGAGGCCGCGATCCGTCGAGACAATGATGTAGCCCACGCGCTTCACTTCCGCGCGCTCGGCCATGAACGGATGCACGTAATCGGCGTTCGCCTTGGCGACATGGCCGACGACCTGCTTGATGAGACGCGCGTACGGACGCGAGGACTTCATCTTGTCCTGCGCCTTGCGGATCTTGGATGCCGAGACCATCTCGAGCGCGCGCGTCACCTTGCGGGTGTTCTGCACACTCTTGATCTTGGTTTTGATTTCGCGACCGCCTGCCATGGTGTCCTCCGGTCAGGACGCGCTGGCCGCGCGTCCTACCCCGTTGTCGTTGCTCAGAAGCTGCCGGTGGCCTTGAACTCGGCGATCAGGGCCTTGAACTGGCCTTCAATCTCCTTGTCCCACGCGCCCGAGCTGACGATCTTGTCCATCAGCGCGCCCTGCGTGTTGGCAGCATGCGCGTGCAGACCAGCCTCGAAGGCGCCGATCTTGGCGAGCGGCACGTCGTCCATGTAGCCCTCGTTGACGGCGTAGATGGACAGGGCCATCTGCGCGATCGACATCGGCGCGTACTGCTTCTGCTTCATCAGCTCGGTGACGCGCTGGCCGCGCTCGAGCTGCTTGCGGGTGGTTTCGTCGAGGTCCGAAGCGAACTGCGCGAAGGCCGCCAGCTCGCGGTACTGCGCGAGCGAGATGCGGATGCCGCCCGAGAGCTTCTTCATGATCGTCGTCTGCGCCGCGCCACCGACGCGCGACACCGAGATACCGGCGTTCACGGCCGGGCGGATGCCGGCGTTGAACAGGTCGGTCTCGAGGAAGATCTGGCCGTCGGTGATCGAGATCACGTTGGTCGGCACGAAGGCCGAGACGTCGCCGGCCTGTGTTTCGATGATCGGCAGCGCGGTCAGCGAGCCGGTCTGGCCCTTGACGGCGCCGTTGGTGAACTTCTCGACGTAGTCAGCCGACACGCGGGCCGCGCGCTCGAGCAGGCGCGAGTGCAGGTAGAACACGTCGCCCGGGTAGGCTTCACGGCCCGGCGGACGGCGCAGCAGCAGCGAGATCTGGCGGTAGGCGACGGCCTGCTTCGACAGGTCGTCGTACACGATCAGGGCGTCCTGACCGCGGTCCATGAAGTACTCGCCCATCGCGCAGCCCGCGTACGGGGCGATGTACTGCATCGCCGCCGACTCCGAGGCCGAAGCCGCGACGACGGTCGTGTAGGCCATCGCGCCGTTCTCTTCGAGCTTGCGCACGATGCCGGCGATCGTCGAGTTCTTCTGGCCGATCGCGACGTAAACGCACTTCACGCCCGACGACTTCTGGTTGATGATCGCGTCGATCGCCATCGCGGTCTTGCCGGTCTGGCGGTCGCCGATGATCAGCTCGCGCTGGCCACGGCCGATCGGGATCATGCTGTCGACCGACTTGTAGCCGGTCTGCACCGGCTGAGCCACTGACTGGCGCCAGATGACGCCCGGGGCGACACGCTCCACCGGCGACTGCAGCGCGGCGTTGATCGGGCCCTTGCCGTCGATCGGCTCGCCCAGCGCGTTGACGACGCGACCGAGCAGCTCCGGGCCGACCGGCACTTCGAGGATGCGCGCGGTGGTCTTGGCGACCGCGCCTTCGCGCAGGTGCTCGTAGTCACCGAGGACCACGGCGCCGACCGAGTCGCGCTCGAGGTTCAAGGCCAGGGCGAAAGTGTTGCCCGGCAGCTCGATCATCTCGCCCTGCATCACGTCGGCCAGGCCGTGGATGCGGACGATGCCGTCCGACACCGAGGTGACGGTGCCTTCGTTGCGCGCCTCGGCCGAGAGCTTGGCCTTCTCGACGCGCTGCTTGATGAGTTCGCTGATTTCCGACGGGTTGAGCGTCTGCATTGGGGTGCCTCGTTGCCGGCCGAAGCCGGTTAGCGGAAAGGGAAAGTCTTAATGCGTGAGGGCGGTTTCGAGGCGCGCCAGCTTGCTGCGCAGCGATCCGTCGATGACCACGTCGCCGGCGTCGATGACCGCACCGCCGATCAGCGCCGGGTCGACGGCCGTCTCCAGCGCGACGTCGGCGTTGAAGCGGCGCCGCAGCGCCTGCTCGATCTTGGCCTGCTCCTCGGCCGACAGCGGCGTCGCCGACGTCACCCGGGCGCGCACCACGCGCTCGGCCTCGGCGCGAAGCTGCTCGTACTGGCCGGCGATTTCCGGCAACAGGGCAAGGCGGTCGTTCGCGGCGAGCACGTCGAGGAACTGCAGGAAAGCGGCATCGCACGACGGCGGTGCCACCAAGCCGGCGGCGTCGGCGCGGTCGAGGGCTGGATGGGCGACGAGGGCGGCGATGCGCGGGTCGGCAGCAAGCTGCGCCGACACTGACAGCGCGGCCGACCACCCCGGCAGGGCGCCGGCTTGGCGGGCCAGCGCGAACGCAGCGCGGGCATAGGGACGGGCGAGGGTCAGGGCCAGACTCATGGGCGTGTCGTCAGATCTGCGCGGCGAGTTCGTCGATCAGGGCCGCGTGGGCCTTGGCGTCGATCTCGCGACGGATCAACTTCTCCGCGCCGGCGACGGCCAGCGAGCCGACCTCGCGACGCAGGGTTTCCTTCGCACGGAACGCCGAGGCCTCGATCTCCGATTCGGCGAGCGCTTTCTGGCGCTGCCCTTCGGCGATCGCTTCCTGCTTGGCCGCGTCGACGATCTGCGCCGCACGGGCTTCCGCCTGCGCGATGATCTCGTTGGCCTTGGCGCGGGCTTCCTTCAGCGCTTCGTTGACCTTGTCCTGCGCCTGCGCAAGATCCTTCTGGCTGCGCTCGGCAGCGGCCAGACCTTCGGCGATCTTCTTCTGGCGCTCTTCGATGGCCTGAAGCAGCGGCGGCCACACCTTCGTGGCGATCAGCCAGATCAGCATCGCGAAGGCCAGGGCCTGCGCGAACAGCGTGAGATTGATATTCATGGGTTCGCTCTGGAAGAACAGTCGCGCGCCCCGTCCAGGGCGCCCGCAAACACTTCCGGCTCAAGGCCGGCGAAGCGCGGGGGCGAACCCCCGCGCCAGCAACGCCGCTTAGGCCGCCTGGAACGCGGTGGCGAGCGGGTTGATGAAGGCGAACATCAGCGCCACGCCGACCGTGATGATGAACGCGGCGTCGATCAGGCCGGCGGTCAGGAACATGCGAACCTGCAGCACCGGGATCAGCTCCGGCTGGCGGGCGGCCGACTCAAGGAACTTGCCGGCCATCATGGCCATGCCGAGACCGGCGCCGAGCGCGGCCAGGCCGATCATGATGCCGATGGCCAGCGCGGTCGAGGCCTGGACGTTCGCGAGGAGGGCGAGGGTTTCCATGGTGTTACTCCAGTGACAAAGGATGAAAGGAAATGGAACAGAAAGGATGCAGCGAAATCAGTGGCCTTCTTCCATGAGGCTCAGGTACACGACCGAGAGCATCATGAAAATGAAGGCCTGCAGCGGGATCACCAGCAGGTGGAAGAGCATCCAGCCAAGCCCGAGCAGGCCGGACGCGGCCACGCCGACCAGGCCGACGCCGCCCAGCGCCCAGATCAGCAGGAACAACACTTCGCCGGCGAACATGTTGCCGAACAGACGCATGGCCAGCGATACCGGCTTGCTGAGCAGCTCGACGGCGTTGAGCAGAAGGTTGGCCGGGAACATCCACTTGCCGAACGGCGCGGTAAAGAGCTCGTGGATAAAACCACCGAGGCCCTTGGCACGCAGCGCGAAGAAGATCATCAGGAAGAAGACGCTGAACGACAGACCAAAGGTCGCGTTGAGGTCAGCGGTCGGGACCGGCTTCCAGTAGTGCACGCCCATCAGTTCGAGCGGCTTGGCGATGAAGTCGGCGGGGATCATCTTGATGCTGTTGAGCACAAGGATCCAACAGAACAGCGTGATCGCGATCGGCGTGACCAAGCGGCTCGGGCCGTGGTAGGCATCCTTGGCCTGCTTATCGACGAACTCGAGCACGATTTCGACGAAGGCCTGCCACTTCCCCGGAACACCGGCGGTGGCCTTTCGCGTCGCCAGCCAGAACGCGAACACCATCGCGAGGCCAACCACCAGCGAGGTCACGAGGGTGTCTACATGCAGCGTCCAGAAGGCGCTGCCGTCGTCGACCGTGATCGCGAGGTTCTTGAGGTGGTGCTGGATGTAGCCAGCCGGAGTCAGGTTTTCGCTTGCCATCGCCGCTTCATTGCCTCTTAAACGTCATTGCCACCACGACCAACACCACCTGCGCGAACAACAGACCAGCGAACACCCACGCCACGCGGGGCCCCGCTACCGCCATCGCAAGCACCAACAGCGCCGCGACCACTATCCACTTGAGCACCGCTCCGAGCACGACCGCGTACATGGCACTAGTGCCGCTCGGCGCCGTGCCGCGAAGCGCGTAGAGCGCCGATGCGGCGGCGCCCGAGAGCAACGCCACGCCGCCGCTGATGAATGCCGCGGCCGTCGCGATGTCGAAGAACAGAGCCACCAGCGCCGCACCCGCCCCCTGGGCCGCCAGACCCCGCCACCAAAGCCACTTCGTCAGCAGTCGCTTCTCGACGAGGGCTTGCATGACGCGTTCCGGCGCGGGAAAGGGTCGCCGCTGGTAAGGAGCGGAAGTTTAGCACGCGGCGCGAAGCAGCCTCAACGCCTCTGGGCCGGGGGAGTGGCCGATTCGCACTCGTTTCGCGCCGTCGTCGTGATCTTTGTGCACTGATCTCCGCGCCGCCGCGATTGCAATTGTTGCGTGGCGGTTCTCGCGGATTATTGGGGGTGTTTAAAAGGAAAACCCCGCTGATTTCTCAGCGGGGTTTTGGTGTAAGGCCCTGGCGATGACCTACTCTCGCATGCGGATGCACACTACCATCGGCGCGTGCGCGTTTCACTTCCGAGTTCGGGATGGGATCGGGTGGTTCCACGCAGC
>JBOFQO010000067.1:0-2659 GCA_051660925.1 Silanimonas sp.
ACGGCCGCGGCGATGAGCGCGAGGTGGTGGTCGAGGCGGAGTAGGGCGAGGCGCTGCCCCGCTTCCGCCGCCTGCTCTCGCTCAGCGTGCCTCGTCCTCGAACGCCCGCACGTCACCCAGCGCCAGCTCCGCGCGCCGCACGCTCTTTCCGGCGGCATTCGCCTTCATCGATGCGCCGAAGCGCGGATGGCGTTCCGCCCAGCGCAGCAGCGCCCACACCGCCGCCGTGCCGCCGACCGCCCAGAACGACAGCCAGCCGACGACGTCCGGGTTCTTCGTCCACACGTCCGCGCCGAGGGCGGCGAAGCCCATCAGCAGCAGCGGCACCCAGATCACGCCGCCGACGAGGCCGAGCGCCCAGCCGGCGGTCTCGCGCCAGCGCCGCAACGTGGCCAGCGCGCGCTGCATGTCGAGCACCGCCGTGGTGAAGCGGATGCGGCGGATCAGCGACAGCTCGTGGGCGGCCGAGGCGATCAGCGCAACCGCATAGGCCTGCACCAACACGCCGTAAACGACGAACTGCGCGCCGTGATCGGCGTGTGGCACCCAGAACGACACCGCGACCGTCGCCAGCACGACGCCGGCGATCGCCTGCACCCCGAGGCCGAAGGCCAGCGGACGCAGCGCGCGTCGGCTGGCGAGCTGGCCGGCCTTGGCGCGGGCTTCGGCATCGCGGGCACGTTGGATGGCGTTGGCCTCCGACTGCAGCGCTTCGAAGCGCGCGAGGCGGCCGTCGAGGTCTTTCCACATCGTCTTGAGGGCGTCGAGGTCCATGGGGGTCTCCATCTCAGGGCTCCAGTTCGGTGCGCAGGCGCGCTTTCAGTCGGTTCAGCCGCACGCCGACGTTGCTCTCGGAAAGACCCAACACCTCGCCGATGTCGCGGTAGGGCAGGTCGTCGAGCCAGAGCAGCAGCAGCGAGCGGTTCAGCGGGTCGAGTGCGGCGATCACGCGATGCAGGTCACGCTGCTGCGCCAGCTGCTCGGGTGTGGCCGCGGGGTCGGCGACGTCGTCGAGCGGGTCATGCGTGTCGTGATCACCGTCGCCGGTTTTCGCGTGGTTGTTCGCGCTTCCACGACCCGTCGCGCGCATCGCCTTGCCGCCGCGCGCGGTCGTCGCGCGCCGGCCGCTCAAGCAGACGTTCAGCGCCACCCGCCAGGCCCAAGTGGCGAAGGGCCGCTCGCCGTCCCACTGCGGAAACACCGCCCAGAGCTGCGCAGCCATGTCCTGCTCGAGGTCGGCGCGGTCGGCGGGGCAGTCGCTGAAGCCCCACGCGATCGTGCGCAGCAGGCCGCGGTGCTGGGCGAGCAGGTGCGCGAAGCGTTCGCGGCGCAGGTCGAGGGAGTCGGTCATCGGGGCGGTCAGGGCGTCCATGCCGGGGTGATACGCGGCGCGGTGGACGATCCTTACACGCGCTCGCTCACCGCTCCGAATGCCCCGCCTCGAACCAGTCTCGGCGCTTGAACAGCCCCGGCTTGATCAGATCGACGAACGCTCGCGCGGGCCCGCTCAGTGATTTGCCTTTGCGCACCAGCACGCCGTAGGTGCGCGAGGGGAAGTACTCGCGCAGCGGCCGGGCGACCAATCGCGTCTTGTCGGCATCGGTAAGGCACAGCGCCGACACGACCGAGATGCCGAGGTCCTGCGCGACGTACTGCTTGATCACTTCCCAGCCGCCGACTTCGATCGCGACGCTGTAGGGCACGCGGCGCTGCTCGAAGGCCGTCGTCACCATCCGCCACGTCGAGAGCTGCTTCGGCGGCAGGATCAGCCCGTGCGGCGAGAGGTCTTCGAGCTTGATCGCCGATTTCTTCGCCAGCGGATGCGTCGGTGCCGTGATCAGCATCGCGTCGAAGCGGTGTACGGGCGCGTAGTCGATGTCGTTGGGCACCTCCCACATCGCGCCAACGGCGAAATCGACCTCGTCGGCGCGCAGCTTCGCCAGGCCCGCTTGCCCAGTGACGCTGTGCAGGTGCAGGCGCACGTCGGGGCGCAGCGCGCGGAACGCGGCCAGCGGCTCGGGCAGCAGGTGCAGCAGGGTCGACGAGCCCGCGGCGATGTGCAGCTCGCCGCCGTCGAGGCCGTCCTGGCTGCCGCGGAAGGCTTCGTCGAGCCCGTCGAAGCCGTCGACCAGCGGCCTCGCGAGGTCGTACAGCGCCTGCCCCTCGCGGGTCAGCGACAGGCGGCGGCCGACGCGCTCGAGCAGGGGCACGCCGTAGTGGCTTTCCAGCGCCTTGAGCTGCAGCGAAACGGCCGGCTGGCTGAGGAACAGGGCCTCGGCGGCGCGGCTGACGGAGCCCAAGCGGGCCACCTGGCAGAAGGCCTGCAGCGGCTTCAGGCGGCTGCCCTTGTAGTAGAAGCGCCCGGTTTCGGCCTCGACCTTCCGCACCGTTGCCGGTTTTTGAGTGCGCTTTCGCGTCACGTTAGCCATGGATTCCTATAGATATTTGAGGAACTCATACATCGTATCCACAGATTTGCTTTGTCAACAATCGCCGGTGGGGTGAGTTTGGGCGCCATGCCGGCAGCGCGTCGCTGCACCGGCCCTCGACACCGCCACGGACCCGCCGCCGCCCATGAGCACCGCCACCGAGCCCTCCCGCAGCCCCGACTCCCCCGCGCAGGCCGCCGGCGGCTTCCGCCGTGTGGGGCGCCCGGTCG
>JBOFQO010000068.1:0-1769 GCA_051660925.1 Silanimonas sp.
CTGCATGGCCGCGCGCAGCGCGCTGCCGGCGCCGTCCGCGCCGATCAGGCTGTCGAAATCGATCCAGCGCACGCTGCGGTCGTGGTCCTTGATGAGCTCGGCGCGGCGCGCGGCGAAGTCGACGTAGTTCAGGCGCTGATGGAAATGCAGGCGGGCGCCGGCGCGCTCGGCGGCATCGAGCAGCAGCAGATTGAGGTTGCCGCGGTGCACTGACCAGATGCACTCGCGATCGACGCGGCCATAGGGCTGGAAGTTCGTCTCGCCCTCGCGCGGGTGCACCATCCGGCCGCGCATCGCCACGGCCTGGGCGAGGACGGCCTCGCCCAGGCCCGCCTCACGCAGCACGGCGAGCCCACGCGCGGCGAGGGCGAGGTTGATCGAGCGCCCGCCTTCGTAGCCCTTGACCCGCGCGTCCGGGCGACGTTCGAAGACGTCGACCTGATGGCCGCGGCGGGCGAGCAGAGCGGCCAGCAGCGCGCCGGCCAAGCCGCCACCGATTAGGGTGTAGGCACGGCTCATGCGGCGGCCGATGATCGTATCGGCGCGGCTCATGCCGCCACTCCAGGCCAGTCGCTGACCGAGCGCGCGAAGGCCAGCACGTCGGCATAGCGGTTGTACAGCGGCGCCGGGCTGATGCGAATGACGTCGGGCTCGCGCCAGTCGCCGAGCACGCCGTTCGCTGCGAGGTGTTCGAACAGCGCGCGGCCCTGCGAGCGACCGCCAATCACGCGCAGCGAGAGCTGGCAGCCGCGTCGCGCTGGATCGCGCGGCGTCAGGATCTCGATGCGATCAGCGAGGTGCGCGTTGACCAGCGCCTCAAGATAGCCGGTCAGCGCGATCGACTTCGCGCGCAGCGCTGGCATCGTCGCCGCGTCGAACAGATCCATCGAGGCACGGATCGGCGCCATCGCCAGGATCGGCGGGTTGCTCATCTGCCAGCCATCGGCGCCGTCGGCAGGGTCGAAGGCGGGACCCATCAGGAAGCGCGTTTCTGCGCGATGGCCCCACCAGCCGGCAAGCCGCGGCAGGTCCGAGCGGCGCGCGTGGCGCTCGTGCACGAAGGCGCCGGCCACCGCGCCCGGCCCACTGTTGAGGTACTTGTACGTGCACCACGCGGCAAAATCCGCGCCGCTGTCATGCAAGGCGAGCGGCAGGTTGCCAGCCGCGTGCGCCAGATCGAAGCCGACTGCACCGCCCTGCGCCTTCGCCAAGCGCGCCACCGCCGCGAGGTCGAAGGCCTGCCCAGTGCGGTACTGCACGCCCGGCCAGAGCACCAACGCGATGCGCCGTCCGTGCTCGGCCAGCACGCGCTCGATTGCGGCGAGGCTGATGAGCCCATTGGGCTCGTCGGCGTCGAGTTCGATCAGGTCGGTGGCCGGATCGAAGCCGTGGAAGCGGATCTGCGACTCAACAGCGTGGCGGTCGGACGGGAACGCGCCAGCCTCGATAAGGATGGCCGGACGCTCGCGCGTCGGCCGGTAGAAGCTCGCCATCAGCAGGTGCAAGTTGACGGTGAGGGTGTTCATCACCACGACTTCCTGCGGCTGCGCGCCGACCACGCGCGCCATCGGCTCGCGAAGGGTGGCGTGGTAATGCATCCACGGCCGCTCGCCGCGGAAGTGGCCCTCCACGGCATTCGTGGCCCAACTCGCCAGTTCGTCTTCGATCGCTTTCGCGGCCGCCTTCGGCTGCAAGCCCAACGAATTGCCGACGAAGTAGTGCAGGTCACGGCCGTCGTGCTGCGGGACGTGGAAGGCGCCGCGGAAGCG
>JBOFQO010000069.1:0-2215 GCA_051660925.1 Silanimonas sp.
CCATGCGCGGCAGATCGGGCCATTCGCCGCGCATGTGCCAGCCGCTCGCGCGCAGCAGGGCGACGGCGAACCGCTGCCAGACGCGCGCGGTGCCGGCGCGCGGTGCATTCGGTGGCAGCGCCGGAACCGGGCGATGCCCGGCCGGCGCGACGACGGCGTCGCTCACGGCTCACGCTCCCAGCGCCGCGACGCACGTTCGCGCTTCACCTGCGCGCGCTCGCGCTTGCTGCCGAGACGCCGCTCCATCGAGCCCTTGGTCGGCTTGGTGGCGATGCGCTTCTTCGGCGCCACGCGGCAGGCCTCGATGAGCGTTTGCAGGCGTTCGCGGGCGTCCTCGCGGTTGCGCTCCTGGGTACGGAAGCGCTGCGCCTGGATCACCAACACGCCGTCGTCCGTCATGCGCCGGTCGCGGCGCGCGAGCAGGCGCTCGCGCACCGCTTCGGGGAGTGTCGCCGAGGCGCGCACGTCGAAGCGCAGTTCGACGGCGCTCGCGACCTTGTTGACGTTCTGCCCGCCCGGCCCCGAGCTGCGCACGAAGCGCTCCTCGAGTTCGCTGTCGGGGATGGTGAGGGGCGGAAGCGCAGTCATACGTCGCGCAGTGTAAGCGGCGGCCGGAGCGGTGCCGCGCGGGCCGCGTCGACTCAGGCCGTCGGCAGTCGCGGATGGCCGAATTCGTCACGTTCCTCGCCGGCCGCGGCGTCGCCGATGCGCTCGCGCAGGCCGCGTCCCGGGAAGGCCAGCGGCGGCTCGGCGCGGGCGACCTTCAACGCATTGCCGAAGGCGATCGCGGCGCGGGCGTCGGTCGCTGCGGCCATCTGCTCGCCGAGGCCCTCCCACGCGTCCGCGCCCGCCCCCTGGGCAATGGCGCGGTGGAAGTAGGTCTCGGCCTTGCCCGGCAGACCCTTGGCACGGCACAGGCGGGCCAGCGCCAGCAGCAGAGCCGGCGAGGTCGAGCGCGCGGCCAGCCAGCCCTCGGCGCGGGCCAAGCGCTCGTCGCCGGCGTGTGCCGGCAGCGCGCCGAAGGCGGCCACGACGTCCTCGTCCCAGCGCGCGTCGACGGCTTCGGCCAGCGCCTGAGCGGCCTGCGGCTCGACGTGCAGCGCAGCGGCGCGGCGCGCGAAAGCCACCAGGACCGGCGCCTGGGCACGCAGCGCCGGTGGCAGGCCCTTCCAGCGGATCAGCAGGGTGCCAGCCTCCTGCGCATCGGCCAGCGCGGCCTCGGCAAGCCGGGTTTCCAGGCTGGCCAGCGCGGCCACGTCGGTGCCGCGCTCGCTGCGCAGGCGCGCGACCATCGGCAGGGCCTCGTCGGCGCGGCCAAGTCGCGCCAAGGCTTCCGCACGCAGCAGCACGCCGGCCGGCGGCAGGGTGGTGCCGGCCGCCGCCGTGTCGAGGCTGGCCAGCGCCTCAAGGGCACGGTCCTCGGCCAACCACGCGGCGCTCTGTTCGAGCGACGCGACCAGCGGGTCGGCCTTCGCCAGCGCGAGGCGATGCGCGCGCACGCGATCGCCCAGCCCGGCCGCGCGCGCCGCGCCGATGGCGTGCAGCAGAGCCGGCACGCGGTCAATGCTGCTGCGCTTCGCGGCGAGGGCGAGCAGGTGCTCGGCGCGTTCCGGGCGCCCTTGCTGCAGGGCCAGCAGGCCGTTGCTCAGGCGCTCACGGGCCAGCCGCTGCGAATACTTGCGCACCGCGCGGAACGGCAGGCGCAGTGCGGCGATCAAGGCCAGCAGGCCGACGGTGGCCAAGCCCCAGGCCAGCGCCGCGACTTCGGCGCGCAGGCTGATCAGGGTATCGCCCCACTGCAGCACCAGCAGGCCGTCCTGCTCGCGCAGCAGCTGCCAGCCGAAACCGGCGAGCAAGGCCAACAGCAGGCCGAGCAGCAGGGCTGGGAACAGCTTCATCGCGCGCCCTCGCTGCGACGCTGCGCGCGCAGCTGGGCCAGCGTGCTGCCCAGCACCGGCACCTCGATGGCGAGCCGCGCCTCGTCCAGCGCGGCCAGGCGCGCGGTTTCGGCGTCCAGCGCCGGGCCGGCGGCGTAGAGGCGACGCATCCAGTCGCGGGCGCGTGCGCTGGCGGCCGCGAGGCCTTCGCCGTCGCGCCGCTCAATGGCCAGCCGCGCCAGTCCGAGTTCGAGCCGCAGCGCCGCGAGGCCGCGCTGGCGGTCGGCCGGTGCGAGCAGCTCTTGCGCGCCACGCGGCCGCACGTCGACCAACGCATC
>JBOFQO010000070.1:0-8175 GCA_051660925.1 Silanimonas sp.
AGCGTGTGAGCGCGCGATGGGTGTTCACTCCCGCGCAGGTGGAGGAGCAGGCGATTGCGCTTCGCGACAGCGATCGCCCCGCCTTCGACCTGTGGCAGCGCCTGCTGCGGCCTGAGGAACAGGCGCGGCGCATCGCCGCTGAAGGCGAGGCGCGCTACTGGGCGCAGATGGCCGTGCAGGGCCCGGTGCAGTACCGGCCGAAGACGCTGCGCGGCGTTGAGGATTTCCTCTGCGAGGACGGCTGGCTGGTGCTGCTGCAGCACCCCGACCACGGCGGCGGTGCCGCGACGTCGCCGCGTCGCGTGGCGCTGGCGCGTGATGCCTCCGGTGGCCTCGTCGCCCGACTCGACGAAGAGCGCGAGAGCGCCATCCCGCTGTGGGCCGGCGATGGCGTGCAGTCCATTCCGCTCGGCGGCCAGGTCTATCGCGACTGGGCGCGCTGGCCCGCGCACCCGCCGATCGACGCGTGGACGCCGGACTGGACCGTGATCGGCGGGCTCGATGAACGCTTTGTGCTGCCCGAGGCCGACGTGGTCGCGCAGCCGGCCATCGGCGAGTTCGACGTTGCCGGGCGGCCCAACCCATTCGCCGTGCGCGAACGCGCCAGCGGCCTGCCGGCCGCGCCCTGGCAGCAGCTCGCCGCGCGCATCGGCGCGCTGGCCGACGACGGGCGCCACATCGACGCGATCACTCTCGAGTCCGGCCGCCTGCGCGTCGAGGGCCGCACCGCAACCCATGCCGACGCGCACGTGCTGCTCGACCTCATCGGCGCGCTGCCCGGTGCGGGCGCCGTCGAGCTGCGCGAGGTGCGGGCGCAGGCGGACGGCATGGCCTTCGTGATCGGCGTGGTCGTCGAGGTGCCGTAGCTGCGGCGCATCGTGCGTCAGGCGCCGCGGAAATCCGCGCCCGGCGAGGCGATGGCGCCCCACGTTGCGGCAGGCCGGCGGTTCCTGCGTATGCTTCGGCTTCCCGACGCCGACCGCCCCGAGCATGACGACGCCCCGCTTCGCCGCCTTTGCTCCGTTCGCTTCGCTGGCCGTGCTCGCCGTCGCGCTCGGCACCGTCTCCGGCAGCGCATGCTCCCAGTCGGTGCCCGTCACCACGCACGCGATGGTGGATGCTGTTGCGCTGGATCGCGCGCTCGCCGCCGTGATGCCCGAGCTCATCGCCTGGCGCCGCGACCTCCACCAGCACCCCGAGCTCGGCACGCTGGAAACGCGCACCGCCGCGAAAGTCGCCGCGCACCTGCGCGGCCTCGGCCTCGAGGTGCGCGAAGGGCTCGGGGTCACCGGCCTCGCCGCGGTGCTGAAGGGCGCGAAACCCGGCCCGCGCATCGCGCTGCGCGCCGACATGGACGCACTGCCGGTCACCGAAGCCACCGGCCTGCCCTTCGCGTCGACGGTGCGCACGACCTACCGCGGCCAGGAGGTCGGCGTGATGCACGCCTGCGGCCACGACGCCCACGTCGCCCTGCTGATGGCCGCGGCCGAGGTGCTGGTCGGCATGAAGGACGACCTCGCCGGCGAGGTGATGTTCGTGTTCCAGCCTGCCGAGGAAGGTCCGCCCGAGCCCGGCCAGATCGTCGGCGCCAAAGCGATGATCGACGATGACCTGTTCGCGAACTGGACACCCGACGCCGTCTACGGCCTGCACGTCTGGGCGGCACTGCCCGCCGGTATGGTCGGCTACCGCAGTGGCCCGACGATGGCCTCGGTCGACGAGTGGAACCTCGTCATCCGCGGCCGGCAGACGCACGGCGCGCGCCCTTGGGACGGCGTCGATCCCGTCACCATCGCCGCACAGGTGCAGCTCGCCATGCAGACCATCGTTTCGCGGCAGGTCGACATCGTGCGCTCACCGGTGGTGCTCTCCACCGGCCAGGTGCAGGCTGGCGTGCGCTTCAACATCATCCCCGACGAAGCGCGTATGGCCGGCACGCTGCGCGCCTTCGACGACGGCGTGCGCGCCGACGTCATCGCGCGCTTCGAGCGCACCGCGAAGGCCCTCGCCGAATCCGCCGGCGCGACCGCCGAGCTCACCGTCAACCTCAATGCGCCGCTAACGGCCAACGCCGCGGAGCGCGCCGAACGCGGCGGCGCGGCCCTCCGCGCGGCGCTGGGCGAGGACAAGGTGATCGAGATGCCGCTCCTGACGATCGGCGAGGACTTCTCGCAGTTCAGCCGCGTGGCCCCAACCTTCTACTGGTTCGTCGGCAGCACCGGCCCCGGCATCGACCCGAAGCGCGCGCCGATGAACCACTCGCCGCAGTTCCTGCTCGATGAATCGGCGCTCGAGCCCGGTCTGCGCAGCCTGCTCGCCGTCGCGCTCGACGCCCTGCACGCGCCGGCGCCGGCCGCTCGCTGAGCCAATGCGTCGCCTGCCGATCCACGCGCTGATCATCCCGCTGCTGGCCGCGCTGCTGGTTGGTTTCGGCCTGCTGGCGCCCTTCGACACGCGGATGTACGACCAGCTGATGCGCCTGCACCAGCGCGAGGCGCCGCCCGAGATCGTGCTCGTCCACATCGACGGCGATTCCGAGCGACGTTATCCCGATTTCGTCGACCGCCGACCGCTGGCGCTGGCCCGCCTCGTCGATCGCCTGAACCAGGTCAAGCCGCGCGTCATCGGTGCCTACCTCGCTTTCGATCCGCGTGATCCGCGCGATCGCGAGGGCCTTGGCGTGCTGCGCGAAGCGCTGGCCCGCCACGGCAACACGGTGGGCAAGGCCTACGCCTCCGACACCGCGCACCAGAGCGCGGAGGAAGCCTTCCGCGTCGCCGAGAAAGTCGGTTTCCGGACGCTCGGCCTGCAGCTGGTCGGCACCGGCGACGACAACGTGATCCGCGGCGGATTCCACGCCGCGCCGCTGGCCGGCGCGCTGCGTCCCAGTTTCGCGATGGCCCTGCTGCAGCAGGCCGGTGACCTCGTTCCCGAGGCACGCCGCGCCGAACTGCAGACCGCTTTCGATTCGCCCACGGTCACCGATGACGCGTACGCGATCGCCTTCCTGGGGGGCGCCGGCAGCGTGCGCCGCGTCAGCGCCGCCGACGTGCTCGACGGCGAGGTGCATCCAGACGCCTGGCGCGACCGCATCGTCCTCATCGGACAGTCCGAACAGGACACCGAAATCAACCTGACGACGGCGGTGTCGAGCTGGGCCGCCGACGGGCTCACCGTCGACGAGTTCGAAGCGCAATCGACCGCCGCTCTGCTCACCGGCCACGTGTTCCATCTGATGTCGCCGTGGGCGGCCGCGTCCGTCGTCGGTGGCGTGCTGCTGGCCTTCGCGATCGGGCTGCGTTACCTCGGCCAGCGCCGCGCTGCGCTATTTGCCGTCGCCTTCATCGGCCTCGTCCTGGTTGGCTATCTCATCGCCTACCGGATGCTCCTGTGGATCCCGCCGGTCGCGCTGGCGATCGCGCTGCCGCTGCAGGTGTTCGTCGAAGTCATCCATCGCTACGTGCGTTCGGCCTCGCTGCTGGCCGCCGAGATCGCTGTGCTGCGGCGCGAGGCCACGGCGCCGCCTGCCGCCCGCCGTGGCTTTGATTTCGACGAGGCCCTGGGCGCGGTGCGTGAGGCGGTGGCCAGCATCCGCCGGCAGCGCGAGTACGTGCACCGGCTGATCGACGTGCAGCCGGCCGCCATCATCGTCATCGACGGCCAGCAGCGCTTGCGCCTCGGCAACGCGCAGGCCGTGGCTTGGCGTATCGACTCGGAAGCGCCAATGGGCACGCTGCGCGAGTGGCTGGCGGCGGTCGATCTGCGCCTGCCGGCCGACGCCGGTCAGTACGTCGGCGCTGGCAGCGCGCGCCTGCTCGCGCAGTGCGGTGAGCGCGAGGTGGTGGTGGCCTTCGAGCCGCTGCCCGGCGGCCGCGAGCCCGACCAGCACGACACCCTCGTCTGCGTGACCGAGCTCACCGGCCTGATGGCCGATCAGCGCGAACGCCAGGCGGCCATCGACTTCCTCTCGCACGACCTGCGGGCGCCGGCGCACGCCCTCGTCGAGCTTTGCGAGGGCGTGCTCGCCGATCCGACGTTGACGCCCACCACCCAGCAGGTGCTGCGCAGCGCCGAGCGCCTGTCGCGGCGCATGGTGCAGATGGCGACGACCTACCTCGACTTCGTGCGCTCGGCCTCGCCGGACGCGTTCACCCGCGCCGAGCCGGTGCTGCTCGCCGACGTCGTGCTGGAGGCCGCCGAGACCAGCACGCCCGAAGCGGTCGCCAAGCAGGTGCGGCTGGAGCTGCGGGTCGACGATCAGGAAGCCGGCTGGGTCACGGGAGACGCCGCCCTGCTGCGCCGCGCGGTCGAGAACCTGCTCAGCAATGCCGTCAAGGTCACGCCGCCCGGGGGGCGCGTCGACGTGCGCGTGGAGCGCCGCCGCGACGCCCTGGCAATCATCGTCCGCGACGGCGGCCCGGGCATCGCGCCGGCGCGCCGCAGCCAGCTGTTCCAGCGCTTCGGGCCGCTGGCACGCACGCCGAAATCCTCGACGCGCTCCGTCGGCCTCGGCTTGGCGATGGTAATGAGCGTGGTGGCGCGCCACCGCGGCACCGTCTTCGTCGATAACCCGCCGGAGGGCGGCGCGGAGTTCCGCATCGAGCTGCCGCTCGAGCGCGAGGCCTCAGTGGCCTGAGGTCGCCGCGGCCGTGGGCGCTTGCTCCAGGCGGTAGCCCTCGCGGTAGACGTTCGAGAGCCGCAGCCCGTTCTCAGCGAACATCAGCTTGCGTCGCAGCGTGTACAGGTGGGTGTCGAGCGTGCGCGCCGAGCCGCCGAGATCGCGGCCCCAGATCGCAGCGACCAGCTCTTCGCGGCGCACCAGGCGGTCGCGATGCAGAAACAGGTACCAGGCGAGGTCGAACTCCTTCGGCTGCAGCTCGACGCGCTCGCCGTCACGAGTCAGCTCACGCGCCGCGCCGTCGATTCGGTAGGGGCCGAACTCGACCACCAGCGGTGCCGTCGTGGTGCCCTGGAAGCGCCGAGTGACCGCCGCAATACGGGCCAACAGCACCGAGGCCGCGGTCGGCTTGATGATGTAGTCGTCGGCGCCGGCGGCCAGTGCCTCGACGATGCGCTCGTCGTCGTCGAAGCGGCTAAAAATGATGATCGGCGCGCGGCGCCCGACCGAGCGGTGCACCCAGCCCACCAAGGCGGTGCCCTCGGTGTCGGGCAGGTGCCAATCGAACAGGAACAGTTCGTGGCGCGCCTCGCGCACCTCGGACATGAACTGCACGCCCTCGGTGAACCACTCCACCTCATGGCCGGCGCCGCGCAGGGCGGCGATGGCGCGTTCGGCCTCGATGCGGTCGTCCTCCACCAGGGCCACGCGCAACGGTTGGCCGACGGTGCCGAGGGCGGGTGTCATGCGCGCCAGCCCCGACGACGGCGGGGATCAGGGGGCGTGAAACAGGGTGGGTGGGCGGGCATGGCGTCGAGTGTGGCGATCGGCCCCGGGGATGTGAAGCAGCGTGAGAAAAAGAAAACCCGACCTCGGCGGGGGCCGGGCCGGGTTCGGAGGGGGCCTCGACAGCCAAGCAGCGCGGTCGCAAGGCAGGGCTGGAGCGCGGGCCGGGGGGTGCTCCGCGTCGCGCCGCTCGAAGCGTGTCGAACCGCTCCTCCGCCCCTCGGGCAGAAGGGCCGGCGAAGCATGACGGAATCCCCGTGGGTAAGAGTCAGGAATACTCAAATTGCGCCGATTGAACGACGAACGGTTTCCACGCCGATGAGTCCAGAATCGGCCCGGAGGCCGCCGGTGGCGGGTTTCCGGCGGATCGAGCCGCGGCTGGAGCGCGCCTCAGGCCGTGGTGACGTTCGCGGTGATTCCCGGCTTGGCCCAGCGGCGCAGCAGCTCGGCGCGGAGCTTCTCGGCCTTCTCGACGTGGCGCTCCTTGACGTGGCCGAAGCCGCGGATCTGCTCTGGCACTTCGGCGATCTCGACCGCGAGTGCGTGGTTCTCCGTGGAGAGCTTCGGCAGCAGCTCGCGGATCGTCTGCAGGTACTCGTCACGCAGGCGGCGCTCCATCTTCCGCTCCCCGGTGTGGCCCACCGGGTCGAGCGCGGTACCGCGCAGGAACTTGAAGCGCTTCAGTACCTTGAAGGCGCTGAAGATCCACGGGCCGAACTCCTGCTTCACCAGATGCCCGTCGGCGTCCTTCTTGGCCAGCAGCGGCGGCGCCAAGTGGAAGCGCAGCGAGCCGCCGTCCTCGAACTGTTCCTTCAAACGCGCCTCGAACTCGCCCGAGGTGTACAGGCGGGCGACCTCGTACTCGTCCTTGTAGGCCATCAGCTTGAAGGCGTAGCGCGCGACCGCGTTCGACAGCGCGTCCTTGCCCGGCACCTTGGCGGCTTCGGCGCTGCGCACCTCGGTGACGAGATCGCTGTAACGCTTGGCATAGCCAGCGTTCTGGTAGTCGGTGAGAAAGGCGACGCGGCGGGCGACGGTTTCGTCCAGCGTCAGCGAGAGCGTCTCGTCGTCGAGCGCGTCGGCGTTGCCGCTGCGCTGCGCCGGCGCAGCATCGGCAGCATCGATCACCTTGTCGATGTCGATCGCGGCGAGGCGGCCCCAGCCGAAGGCCTGCTTGTTCATCTCGACAGCGGCGCCGTTGAGCTCGACCGCGCGCATCAGCGCATCGAAGCTCACCGGCACCAGGCCCAGCTGCCAGGCGTAGCCGAGCATGAACAGGTTGGTGGCGATGGCGTCGCCGCACAGGGCCGTGGCGAGCTTGTTGGCTTCCACCGTGAACGGCGCGCGGCCGCCGAGGCTGGTGCGCACCGTCTCGATGATCGCGTGGGCCGGGAACTGCAGGTCCGGGTTCTTCAGGAACGAGGACGGCATGGCCTCGTAGGTGTTCAGCACGACTTCGGTGCGATCGGCGCGGATCTTCGACAGCGACCAGTAGTCATTGACGACGACCATGTCGCAGCCGAGCACCAGGTCGGCCTCGCCCGCGGCGATGCGCACGGCGTGCAGTTCGGCCGGGGTCTTGCCAATGCGGATGTGCGTGGTGACCGCACCGCCCTTCTGGGCCAAGCCGGTTTGGTCGAGCACCGAGGCGCCCTTGCCTTCGAGGTGCGCGGCCATGCCGAGCAGGGCGCCGATGGTGACGACGCCGGTGCCGCCCACACCCGTGATCAGGATGTTCCACGGCTGCTCAAGCGAGGAGCGCAGCACCGGCGCGGGCAGGGCGTTGAAGTCGACCTTGGCCTTCGGCTTCTTCTTCTTCAGCGGCGCATCGACGACCGAGACGAAGCTCGGGCAGAAGCCGCGCACGCAGGAGAAATCCTTGTTGCAGCCGCTCTGGTCGATCTCGCGCTTGCGGCCGAACTCGGTGTCCTTCGGCAGCACCGAGACGCAGGCCGACTTCACCGAGCAGTCGCCGCAGCCTTCGCAAACGAGTGAATTGATGACCACGCGCTTGGCCGGATCGACCATGGTCTTGCGCTTGCGGCGACGGCGCTTTTCCGCCGCGCAGGTCTGGTCGTAGATCAGGATCGAAGCGCCCTTCACTTCGGCGAGGCGCTTGTGGACGTCGTCGAGCTCGGCGCGGTCGAAGAACTGCACGCCGTCCGGGAAGATCGACGGGTCGCTCCACTTCTCGATGTCGTCGCTGACGACCACGATCGTCTGGATGCCCTCGGCGCGCATCTGCCGCGCGATGTCCGGCACGGTGAGCGTGCCGTCCACCGGCTGGCCGCCGGTCATGGCAACCGCGTCGTTGTAGAGGATCTTGTAGGTGATGTTGACCTTGGCCGACACCGCCTGGCGGATCGCCAGCGAGCCCGAATGGAAGTACGTGCCGTCGCCCAAGTTCTGGAAGACGTGCGGCGTCTCCACGAAGGGCGCCTGCCCGCACCAGGTGGCGCCTTCGCCGCCCATCTGGGTGAAGGTGTCGGTGCGGCGGTCCATCCACGTCACCATGTAGTGGCAGCCGATGCCGCCGAGCGCGCGATGGCCTTCCGGCACCTGCGTGCTGGTGTTGTGCGGGCAGCCCGAGCAGTAGGTCGGCACGCGCGGGAACAGCGGGCGCGGCAGCGCGAGCTCCTGCTCCTTCTCGGCGATCCACTTCAGGCGCGCGGTGATCGCTTCCGAGTTGAAGAAGCGGTTCAGGCGCTTGGCGATGACGCGGGCGATGCGCGCCGGCGTCAGTTCCGACGTGCTCGGCAGGATCCACTCGC
>JBOFQO010000071.1:0-6444 GCA_051660925.1 Silanimonas sp.
GTTCGACGGTCACGGATGCGACTGCAGTCGAGGGCGCTCTGCGCGAAAGAACGCGACTGGCGGTCGTTGCCGCCGGCCATCAGCTTCGCGGAGAAGTTGTCGGCGAGGTAGCTCGTCCAAGTGATGGCATGGTTGTCGCCACCGGAGAAGCTGAAGCGCCGATCGAGGAAGGCCCCGCGCTCGCCGCGGGCGAGGTCAAAGGCCAGGTCGCGCGTGACGGTCGAGTTGTCGTCCGAGAACGCCAGCAGCTCGACGAGGTTGCTGTCGTTGAGCTGCCAGTCGAACTTCGCGCCCCAGAAGTCGTCGCCCGTACCGCCGAGGTTAAAGCGGTTGCCCGCGCTGTTCGTGGCCTCGGTGTCGAGGTCGCGGGCCTCGTAGATGGCGTAGAAGAAGAGGCGATCCTGGATCAGCGCGCCGGACGCCCAGCCGTTGATGTTCAGTCGGTCGGACTGGTCGTAGCTGGCGATGCGCACCGGGTTGCCGGTGGTATCGAAGCGGTCGGTCGCCGAGGTCTGCAGGAAGGCCGGCTCCCACACCAGCTCCGCGCCGGCATGGAACTCGTTCGTTCCGCTCTTCGTCACCGCGTTGATGACGCCACCGGTGGTGCGCCCGAACTCGACGGAGTAGCCGCCGGTCTTGACCTGGAATTCCTGGAAGAACGCGAACGGGACGCTGCTGAACCCGACGCGGTTGTAGAAATCGGTGACGTTCAGGCCGTTGATGTAGACGGTGTTCTCGGCGATCGAGCTGCCGCCGAAGGAGATGCCGCCGAGGTCCGGGTCGCCCTTGTTGACGCCCGGCGTCAGCAGGGCGACGGCGCTGGCGTCACGCGCCACCGGCAGGCGCGCAACGTCCTCCGCAGTGAAGTTGGTGGCCGACTCGACCGAGCTCACGTCGATGGACGGCAGGCGCGCGCCGGAGACTTCGACCGCGGCAAGCGTCGTTGCGCCCACGCTGACCGGAAGGTTCGTGGCCGCGCCGAGCACAACACGCACGTCCGCAATGCTGGCATCGGCCTCGCCCGGGCCGTCCACGCGCAGGGTGTAGCCGCCCACCGGAAGGAACGGGAAGCGGTACTCGCCGTTGGCATTGGTGCTGACGCTGCGCTCGAGCCCGGTGGCCGGGTTGCGCACGGTGACGGCCGCGTTGGCGACTGGTGCGCCGTTCTCGCCGGTGACGCGGCCCACGAGCGCACCGTCGTTGGCGAAGGCCGCGGGCGCGGCGGCCGTCGCGAGGCACACAGCGAGGGCCAGGCTGAGCCGATGGCGCGGCAGTCGTCGCGCGGCGGTGGTGCGGTTTACGGCAGTCGCGTTCACGGTGTCTCCCCCTTGGAATCCCGGTGTCGATTGAGCAGCGGTCAGCGCGCCGGGAGGCGCTGCCAGCGGACGTCGTAGCCCCACGTGTCGAAGTAGAGGTTTCCGCCGCGCCACTCGACCTCGCCGCGCTGCGCGTCGACGGGCTCGGAGCGCACGTGGTCCTTGGCCGGCTCGAAGGCGCGGCCCCAGTCGTCGTTGAAAGCGATGCGATAGCCGTCGAGGCCGCCGAAATAGAAATGCCGGAGCGCCGGGTCGTCACTGGCGAGCGGCCCGTGCGTGGGATCGAGCGGCACCCAGCCCCAGGGCGCGATGTAGGCCTGCAGCCAGTCGTGCATGGTGTCGAACGTGTCCGGAGACAGCTGCCAACCGCTCTGCCAGCGCGCCGGGATGCCGTTCATCCGCAGCAGCGTGATCAGCAGCATCGCTTTCTCGCCGCAGTCGGCGTGCGGCTGGCGCAACGCATGCAGGCTGAGGTTGTCGACGGTCGAGTATTCGCGGGCGACCGCCCAAGGCTTGGCGGACACGGCGTCGAACAGGCGCCGGGCGATCGCGACCGGCGCACGCGCGTCGCCCACCACGCGCTCGGAGAACGCGCGCAGCTCGGGATGGAAGACGACGTGCGGCGGGCGCTCGGCGAGGTGCTCGGCCAGCGTCGTGGTCTCCGCCTCGGTCAGCGCGCGACCGGGCGGGGCGTCGAGCGTCGCCACGCGGGTTTGCGTGCGCAGCCGATAGGTGATCGAAAAGCGCGTCGGCTCGCCGGCGACGGCGGTGGCTTCGACGTAGGCGCTGCGCTGCAGGGCCCCATTCGGTGCGATCTCAGCCGCGCCGGGCGTGCTGTCGACGAGCACGACGTCGTCCTGCACGCCCTCGATGGCGCGCGGAAACGGGATCCACGCGCGAATGGTTTCGCCGGCGGGCACGGCGTCGGCCGCGACGGTCACGGTGTGCGTCACTTCGAAGTGCTGCGGATCGACGCTGACCACGCGCTCGCTGGCGGTCTCGCCGGCCTGGACCAGCCATTCGGTGTGCAGCGGATGCAGGGCATAGAGCGGGCCGTCGGCCGAAGACGGCGGGGTCTTGGCCCGCGCCGCGGCGTCCGGGGCGAGCCGCAGCAGATTGCCGACGGCGCGGTGGAACCAGCGGCGCTCGCCATCGATTCGCGTCCACTCGAGTGCGCCGCTGGCCGCCCAGCGCTCAATGTCGGCGTCGGTGATGTCGCGGAGGCGGGCGTCCAGCAGGCGGCGGATCGCCGCGTCGTCATACGGGAAGTCGAGGGCGATGCGACGGGCGAGCTCGACGCTGTCCGGCGCCGGGGCGGTCGACGGCGCCGGGGTCGCGGCCGCGTCCGGCGCAGCCAGCCCCACGGACAGCAGCAGACCGGCCATGATGGCCCTGCACTGCCTGACAGCCCCCGTGTGACCCATCGAGCGATCCCCCGATCCGCGATGGGAAAGCAGTAACACGCAGGTCACAGGCCAGTCAATGTTTTATTCCTTGTAGTTTTTCATATCGCGTATTTATTATCCGAGCATGACGGACTCTCCCGCCGCCTTCCTCGCGGCCCTGCTTCTGCTCGCCGGGCTCTTCCCGGTGCTGGCCGCGCGATGGCCACTGCGCCTGTTCGAGGTGCTGCCGCCGATCGTGCTGGCCTACGGCGCGGCGACGGCGCTCGCGGTGGCCGGGTTCTGGAGCGCCGGCCCGGCCGTGCAGGCCACGCAGAAGCAGGTGATGACCCTGGCCCTGCCGGCGCTGATGTTCCTGCTGCTGGTGCGCTGCGACCTGCGCGCCATCCTGGCCCTCGGCCCGCGCGTGCTGCTGGCCTTCGGCTGCGCCACGGCGTCGATCGCGCTGGGCTTCGTCATCGCCGCGCTGCTGTTCGCCAACGTGCTACCGACCGACGCGTGGAAGCCGCTCGCCGCCGTCGCCGGTGGCTGGGTGGGCGGCACCGCGAACCTCGTCGCGGTGAGCCAGGCCATCGACACGCCGCCGGAACTGCTGAGCTTCGCCCTGCTCACCGACGCGCTCTGCTACAGCGTCTGGGTGCTGGCGCTGTTCGCCTCGGTGCCGCTGGCGCCGCGCTTCAACGCCTGGGCCAAGGCCCGCGCCAGCGGCGAGGCCGTCGCCGGTTTCGAACCCGAACCCGACGCGCCCGCCACGCCCGGACACGCGCTGCTGTGGCTCGGCCTCGGGCTCGGCGTTGGCCTGCTGGCGCGCGAAGCGGCGATGCGGTTCCCAGAGGATGACGTGCTCAATGCCACCTCGTGGACGTTGCTGCTGGTCAGCGTCGCCGGCGTGCTCGCCGCGCTGACGCCGCTGCGTCGCCTGCCCGGCGCGGAAGGCTGTGGCGGCGCGCTGCTGGCCATCGTCGTGGTGACGCTGGCCTCGCAGGGCAGCTTCGAAGGCCTCGCCGCCGCGCCGTGGTTCGTGCTGGCCGGGTTCACCGTGCTGGCCGTGCATGCCGCACTGATGGCGTTGGCCGCGCGCGCCTTCAAGCTCGATCTCGCGCTGGTGGGCGTGGCCTCGCTGGCGAACATCGGCGGCGTGGCCAGCGCGCCGCTGCTCGCCGCGATGCATGCCAAGGCGCTCGCCCCGCTGGGCATCCTGCTCGCCCTGCTCGGCTACCTGCTCGGCACCGGCGTAGGCTTGGGCCTGGCGAGCGTGCTGCCGGAACTGATGGGAGCAAAGGGATGATGGCCCACCGTCGGAGCGCAACGCGATGAAGCCGTTCATGCGCACGTCGATTGCCGTCGCGCTGGCCCTGCTGCTCGCAGCCAACGCTGCGGCGCGCGACGCACAGACACCGGCGTCGATGTCGGCGACCGACGCGGTGCTGCGCGACGCCACCCTGCCCGGCTGGTCAGAGGCGAAACTCGACGCCGCGCACTGGATCGCGCGCTGGCCGAACGCCGACGCGGTGCGCCTCGACGCCGCGGCCGTCGCCGCACGCAACGCGCGGCTGTTCGAGGTCGACGCTTCGATGACGCGGCTCGAGACCCTGCCCGTCTCAATGCGCGTCGACGCGATCCGCGCGCGCGTGGTGACGCTCTCGACGCCGCCCACCGCGCCACGCTACTTCGGTGACGGGCGACTGGTGGCCGAGGCCGATCGCCAGCGCTGGCTCGCGGCGCTCAACCTCGCCGCTTTTGACAACGTCGACAAGGACACCCGCCCGCTCGGCTGGGCGCTGGTGACGCAGCGCGCGCCGCTTCGCGCCTTCCCGACGCTCGAGCGCGTCTTCAGCGCGCCCGGCGACACCGACATCGACCGCTTGCAGGAATCGGCGTTCTTCCCCGGTACGCCGGTGGCGGTGCTGCACGCCAGCACCGACGGCCGCTGGCGCTTCGTGGTCGGCGCAACGTACGCGGCGTGGATCCCCGAAGGCGCGCTGGCCCACACCGACCGCAACATCGCGTTGGGCTTCGCGGCCCGCGCCACGCGCGTTGTGCTCGAACCCGTCGCGCGGCTCGCGCACACGCCGGAAGCACCGGCGGTCTCCGGCCTGGAACTCGACATGGGCGTGGCCCTGCCGGAGCGCCGCGACTGGCCGCTGTCGGAGGCGGTGAACGGCCAGGGCGCGCTGGCCGCGCATGTCGTCGAGGTGCCGACCCGCGCCGGCGACGGCGCGCTGGTGCTCACGAACGCTCTGCTGCCGCGCGGTGAGGCCTCGAACGACGGCCCGCTGCCCGCCTCGCGCGCGAACCTGCTGCGCCAGGCCTTCCGCTTCCTCGGTGAGCGCTACGGCTGGGGCCACGACTATCGCGCCCGCGACTGCTCAGGCTTCGTCAGCGAGGTCTACCGCAGCGTCGGCCTGCTGATGCCGCGCAACACCCGTGACCAGGCGGTCAGCACCGGCTTCGCGAAGCACACGCCCGTGCCGGCGGAATGGACACGCGCGCAGCGCCGCGCTGCGGTCGACGCCCTGCAGCCCGGCGACCTCATCTACATCCCCGGCCACGTCGTCATGGTCGTCGGCCACGACGAGCACGGCCCGTGGGTGATTCACGACGCGCACGGCGGGCGCGCCCGCGGCGCCGACGGCGTCGACCGCCCGCTGCCGATCAATGGCGTGGCACTGACGCCGCTCTTGCCGCTGCGCTTCGACGCCACCCGTGACTACCTCGACGCCATCACCCACCTGCAGCAGGTCCTGCCTGCGGACGACTCGACGCCATGAAGGCCCGCCCCGAATGAAGACTCCCGCATGAAGATCACCGGCTTCCGCTACGGCCGCCTGCGCGTGCCGCTGAAGACCCCCTTCAAGACCGCGTTACGTTCGGTCGACGCCATCGACGATCTGGTGGTGATGATCGACACCGACGAGGGCCGCACCGGCTGGGGCAGTGCGCCGGCCACGGCCATGATCACCGGCGACACCCATGGCGCCATCCTCGATGCGTGGAAACACCATCTCGCACCGCGGCTGCTCGGCGAGGACGTTGCCAACCTCAACCAGCTCACCGCGCGCGTGCAAGGCGCGATGGCGCAGAACACCAGCGCCAAGGCCGCGGTCGAAATCGCGCTCTACGACCTGTTCGGGCAACGCTACGGCGCGCCCACCTACCGCCTGCTCGGTGGCGGCGAACCGACGCTCACCACCGACCTCACCATCAGCGTCGACTACATCGACAAGATGGTGGCCGACGCCATCTCGGCCGTGGAGCGCGGCTACACCGCGCTGAAGATCAAGGTCGGCAAGGACATCGGCGTCGACATCGAGCGCGTCAAGGCCATCCATGCCGCGGTCGCCGGCCGCGCCCTGCTGCGCCTCGACGCCAACCAGGGCTGGACGGCGAAGCAGGCGGTCCGCGCCCTGCACCAGCTCGAGGATGCCGGCGTGCTGCTGGAGCTTGTCGAGCAGCCGGTGAAGGCGCACGACATCGACGGCATGACCTACGTGGCCGAGCGCGTCACGACGCCGATCATGGCCGACGAGAGTGTGTTCTCGCCGACCGACGTGGTCGAGATCATTCAGCGCCGCGCCGCCGACATCATCAACATCAAGCTGATGAAGACCGGCGGCCTCTCGAACGCCGTTCGCATTGCCGACCTCGCCGCGCTGTACGGGGTCGAGTGCATGGTCGGCTGCATGCTGGAAGGCAGCATCGGCGTCGCTGCGGCCGTGCATCTT
>JBOFQO010000072.1:0-10980 GCA_051660925.1 Silanimonas sp.
GCGACGGATGGCCGATGTCGTCGACGTGGCGCAGCGCGGAGGCCGGTGCCGAGGCGTCGAAGCCCTTGGACACGTCCCAGGGCAGTCGCTTGTCCTTGGCGATGGCCTGCAGGTCGCGGCGGGTCAGGTCGAGCCCGACGCCGTAGCCGCAGACGAGGGCCAGACCGCTACCCGGCGAGAGCGGGCCATCGGCGTCACGGCCGATCGCGACGACCATCTCCACTTCGTGGTGCAGGTCCGAGGTGCCGGACGGATAGGGCACGCGTGGATGCCGGTGCACGGCGTCGGCCGGCTTCATGAAGATCACCGGCGTGCCGCGTTCCACTGGCGCGCCCATTTCCTTGGCATGGTCGGCGAAGTTGCGGCCGACACAGTAGATGCGGTGGATCGGGAATTCCTGGTCGCGCCCGACAAAGGGCAGGCGCGGCACCGGCGGCGCCGCGAACAGGTCGACCCTCATCGGGCCTGCGTCACCGCGCGCGGCGTCACCACGCGGTACTCGGCGGCGAGCACGTCGTCCGCCGGCCGCTTGGCCTTGCGGGCGCGCATCAGGCGCTGCGCGCCACGGAAAGCAAGCATGCCGAGGCCGATGAAGACGCCGCCAACGAGCAGGAAGAGCAGCAGGGCGACCCCAAGCAGGGCGAAGCCGGCCCGCAGCAGCGGGTTTCGGGGGCGGTTGGGGCGAAGGCGGTGCAGACGGGCGAAGATTCCGGGCATGTCCGAGTGCGACACTGGGCGGGGCGCCGAGTATGGAGGCAGGGATGGGGCAGGACGTAAGTGAAGCGTTAATCGAAGCGGCGGCCGTCCCCGAAGGCGTCCTGGTGTCGCTCGAGCTTGAGGCCCGCGGCGAGCGGGCCTCGGTGCTGGCCCTGCGGCACGGTGAGGCCCTGCAGGTCTGGCACAACGCTTGCCCCCACGCGGGTCGCCGCCTCGACTACGCACCGGGGAAGTTCCTTCTGCACGCCGGACGGCTGGTCTGCGCCGCGCACGGCGCGCAGTTCTCGCTCGATGACGGGCGCTGCGTCGACGGGCCGGGCCGCGGTGGCAGCCTCGCGGCCCTGCCGGTCAGTCGGTCTGATGGCGGTTGGACGGTGAGTCTGGCGAGCCCATGAAGTGCTCGAGTCGCCCATGCTGGGCGATCCAGATCAGCCCGCCGTAGAGCAGGGCGCAGCCGCTCAGCAGCATCAGGGCCGGCACCACGCTACTGATCAGCGTGTCCATGGCTTCCTCAAGGTCCACGGGGATCAGGCCCGACACCAGCATCGCAACGACGCCGACGCTGGCGGCGAGCGAGATGCCCATGCCGGCCCAGCGGTAGCGGTGGCGGGTCGTCTCCCGCAGCAACGAGCGCCCCAGCAGCGCCAGCACGACGAAGGGCGCCAGCAGGGCTGCCTCCATCAGCAGCAGCTTCAAGCCGTAGATCGTGGCGTGCACGGCGGGCGTCCGCCCGTCGATGAAGTGCCGCAAATCCTCTCCAGCGTTCAGCGCCAGAAGGACACTCGCGGCGAGGGCGCCCAGGCCCAGCAGGGTGACTTCCAGGCGTCGCAGGCGATCACTGAGCACTCGGACCATCGTGCTTTCCCGGGTCGGCGTCTTCACGCCCATTTCACGACCCTAGCACGAGTGCCGTGAGCGTCGTCACCCTCCCGAAAGTAACGGGATCAGCAGATTCACCGCCGCCACGATGATCAGCAGGTAGGCCGCCATCAGCGGTAGGCCGGTACGCAGGTAGTCGCGCGCGGTGTAGCCCGCCGGGCCGGCCACCATCGCCAGCACCGGGTTCGAGGCCGAGAGGAAGTTGTTCGATGCCGACAGCGCGGCGATCAGCGCGAAGGCCGCGGGGTTACCGTTCGCGGCGAGTGCGAGGTTGATCGCCATCGGCACCATGATCACGGTGGCGCCGACATTGCCCACGACGAGGCCGAACAGCGCCGTGAGCAGCCCCAGGGCAAGTTCCAGCGCCCACACCGGCGTGTCTTCGCCGAGGCGCGCCAGCGTGTGCTGTGCCACCCAGCTCGCCGCGCCGGTGGAGTCCATCGCCCAGCCCAACGGGATCAGGCACGCCATCAGGAACACCGTCTTCCAGCTGATCGCCTGGTAGGCCTCGTCCATGTCGAGCACGCCGGTCACGAGCAGCGCCGCCGCGCCGGTCATCAGCGCCAGTGGCACCGGCACCAGTGTGCTGAAGGCGAACAGCATGGTGAATACGAAGATGCCCACCGCCCACCACAGCTTGTGCGGGCGCTGTTCGGCCTTGGGGTAATCGGTGACGACGACGAAGTCGCGCGATTCGGCGGCTTGCGCAAGGTCGGTCCACACGCTGTGGAACACCAGCAAGTCGCCAGCGCGCAGCGGAATGCGGCGGATGTTCTCGCGCCACACTTGGTTGTCGCGGTTGATCGCCAGAAGGCTGATGCCCGCCCGCTTGCGCAAGCGCAGCTCCTCGGGCCGGCGGCCGACGAAGGTCGACGTCGGCGGGATCACTGCCTCGGAAATCCCGGCGCGCGATGGATTGAACAGGTCGGCGAAGTGCCGCAGCCGGTGCGACACGCGCAGCAGGTTGTTCTGCGCGTAGTCTTGAATCGCCTGCTTGTCGCCCATCACGCCGATCACCGTGCCCACCCACAGGCGCTCGTCAGCGGGCGGCGCGAGGCGCGTATCGCTGCCGGTGGCCAGCGCGAGGAACAGCGGTGCGTCGCGCTGCTGTTCGGCATCGCCCACTGACATGCCCACCAGTGGACTGTCGGCGGTGAGCGTCAGCTCCCACAGCTCGCCGGCGATGCCGTAGGTCTGCGCGAAGTAGCTGTCGGTGCGCGCCGGCGCGACGCCCTTCATCGCGTCATCCGGCAGCCAGCGCTTCGCACCGAAGTGCCAGTAGGCCAGCGCCAGGGCCACCAGCAGCAGGCCGATCGGCAGCGGCGCGAACATCGGCAGCGGGTCGAGGGCCGCCACGCCCGGCGGCAGGTTGCGGTTGGCGGAGGCCAGTAGGTCGTTGAGCAGGATCAGCGGCGAGTTGCCGACCATCGTCAGCGTGCCGCCCATGATCACCGCGGTGGCGATCGGCAGGAGCATCCGCGAAAGCGCGATGCCGGTGCGTCCCGAAAGCCGCGAGGCCACCGGCAGCATCAGTGCGGTGACCGCCGGGTTCTGCATGAAGGCCGAGAGCACGGCCGCGAAGCCCGAGCCGAGCAGCAGCAGCCGGGACTCCATGCCCTTCGACCAGCGCAGCAAATTCACCGCGACGCGGTTGAGCACGCCGGTGCGATCCAGCCCGGCGCCGAGCACCATCGTCGCCATCAGGCTGATCACTGCGTTGCCGGCGAAGCCGTCGAACAGCCGGCTGGCCGGCACGATACCGAACAGGCCCAGTGCCACCAGCACCACCAGGGCCGTGGCGTCGGCGCGGATGCGCTCGAGCATGAACATCACCATGGTGAACCCGACCAGCCCGAGCACGACGACCATGTCGGTGCTCAGGGCGAGGGCGGTGTTCTCCATGCGTCCTTCTCCCGTCAGCCGATGCGGTCGAAGAGGAAGTCCCAGACCCCGTGGCCCAGTTTCAGGCCGCGCGTCTCGAAGTGCGTTTGCCGCCGCCACTGCGGGCGTTCGACGGCGCCGCGGACTAAGGTGTCGTCGCCAGCGTTGGCGTCGACGTCGGCGTGGTTGCGCAGCAGCGGCTCGGCATCGCAAACCTCAAGCATCTGCCGCCCGTAGTCCTCCCAGTCCGTGGCGAGGTGCAGCAAGCCGCCGGGTTTCAGCTTCCGCGCCAGCAGTGCGACGAAGCTGGGCTGCACCAGCCGTCGCTTGTGGTGGCGCTTCTTGTGCCAGGGATCAGGGAAGTAGATGCGCACTTCATCGAGCGTGCCGTCGGCGATGTCGTGGTTCAGCACCTCGACGGCGTCGTGGCAGTAGACGCGCAGGTTCGTTGCATCGATCTCCGCCGCACCGTGCAGCAGGCGGCCGACGCCGGGCGCATGCACCTCGATGCCGACCAGGTTCTTCTGCGGCTCGTTCTCCGCCGCGAACAGCAGCTGTTCGCCGTTACCGAAGCCGATCTCCACGACCAGCGGCGACGCGCGCCCGAACGCGGCGGCGAAATCACGCGGCGCGCCGGCGTAGTCGAGGCCGAAGCGCGGCCATTGCTCATCCAGCGCCCGTTGCTGTCCGGCGGTGAGCCGTCCTTGCCGCAGCACGAAGCTGCGCACCTGGCGCTGCCCGGGCACTTCGGTGAAGGGCTTTTTGAGCGGCTTCGGTTCCACGGTGGCGCGCGGGTCGTCCACCGGGCTCAGAAGAACAGCCCGTCGGTGGGCGAAGAGGCCGAGGCGTAGCGCTTGCGCGGGATACGCCCGGCGAGGAAGGCCTCGCGGCCCGCTTCCACCGCCTTGCGCATCGCTGAGGCCATCAGGATCGGGTCGCGCGCGCCGGCGATCGCGGTGTTCATCAGCACGCCGTCGCAGCCGAGCTCCATCGCCACGGCGGCGTCTGACGCCGTGCCCACGCCGGCGTCGACGAGGATCGGCACCTTGGCGTTGTCGACGATCTCAAGCAGCGACCACTTGTTCTGAATGCCGAGGCCGGAGCCGATCGGTGCGGCGAGCGGCATCACCGCCACGCAGCCGATCTCCTCAAGGCGCTTGGCCTGGATCGGGTCATCGGTGCAATAGACCATCACGTCGAAGCCGTCGGCGACGAGGATCTCGGCGGCCTTCAGCGTCTCTGGCATATGCGGGTAGAGGGTTTTCTGGTCGCCCAGCACTTCGAGCTTGATGAGTTTGTGACCATCCAGCAGCTCGCGGGCGAGGCGGCAGGTGCGCACGGCATCGTCGGCGGTGTAACAGCCCGCGGTGTTCGGCAGGATCGTGTAGCGATCCGGCGGCAGCACGTCGAGCAGATTCGGCTCGTTCGCGTTCTGCCCGATGTTCGTGCGGCGGATCGCGACGGTGACGATCTCGGCGCCGGCAGCCTCGGTGGCCAGGCGGGTTTCGTCGAGGTCCTTGAACTTGCCCGTGCCCGTGAGCAGACGCGAGCGGTAGGTCGTGCCGGCGATGACCAGCGGGTCGTCAGTGGCCGCGGTGTCGCGGCGCGCGTCGTTCGGGGCGGGAGTCGTCATCGCGGCATTATGGCGCCGTGAAGCGCCCGATGGCGCATCGTCGTGCGCCGCGGATTCAGCGTCCGATGGCGCTCAGTCGCCGCTCGTTCCAGTCTGGCGGCTAACCGCCGCCAAGGGCGTGGACGATCTCGATGCGGTCGCCCTCCGCGAGGCGATATTCGGCGTGGCGCCCGCGCGGCACGATGGCGCCGTTGACTTCGATCGCCACGCGGCGACCAGCGAGCCCGGCCTGCTCCAGCAGCGCGGCCAGCGTCGATGCCGCCTCGATCTCGCGGGATTCGCCGTTCAAGCGGATCTGCATGGCTCGGTCTGCGTTGGAAGGCCTGCATTGCGGTACGAACGCGACGGCGGCCATAATCACGGCCGTCGCGGGTGTCGTCTAATGGTAAGACAACAGCTTCCCAAGCTGTGAACGTGGGTTCGATTCCCATCACCCGCTCCATCCTGCCCCCGGCGTCGCCATGCCCGATCCTTCGAGGCCCGAACCCGCGACGCCCTCCGCCACCGCGCTCGTCGTGCTCGGTTGGCGCGAATGGCTGGCGCTCCCCGACCTCGGCATCCGCGCGCTGCGCGCCAAAGTCGACACTGGCGCACGAAGCTCCGCCCTGCATGTCGATGCGCTCGAAACCGAGTTCCGCGGTGGCGTCGAGTGGGTGCGCTTCCATCCCGGCAGCGATGGCGTGTTCGACTCGACCATCGACAGCCACTGGGCCGAGGCGCCGGTGCTCGACCGTCGCTTCGTCACCGACTCCGGCGGCCATCGCACCGAGCGCATCTTCATCCGCACGACGCTGAATCTTGCCGGCGCGTCATGGCCGGTCGAAATCAACCTGTCGCACCGTCGCAACATGCTGTTCCCGATGCTGCTGGGGCGCACCGCGATGGCGGGGCGTTTCCTCGTCGACCCGCAGCGCTCCTTCATCCTGGGTGAACCCGATGCCGACCAAGCTGGCCCTCCTGTCGCGTAACCCGGCGCTCTACTCGACGCAGCGGCTCGTCGAGGCCGCGCGCGAACGGGGCTGCACGGTGCGCGTGCTTGATCCGCTGCGCTGCGCGATGTGCGTGGCGCCAGGGGCCTTCGAGGTGCGCTACAAGGGCGTGCGTCTGCCGCGCTTCGACGCGGTCATCCCGCGCATCGGTCATTCGGTGACCTTCCATGGCACGGCGGTGCTGCGCCAGTTCGAGCTGATGGGCGTGGCCACGCCGAGCAGTGCCGATGCGATCCTGCGCGCGCGCGACAAACTGCGCTGTCACCAATTGCTCGCGGCCGAGGGCATCGACCTGCCCGTCACCGCCTTCGGCGACAGCCCGGACGACACGTCGGCTCTGCTCGACATGGTCGGTCCCGCACCACACGTGGTGAAGCTCAACGAGGGCACACAGGGCAGTGGCGTCGTCCTCGCGCAGGACGAGGCCGCATCGCGAAGCGTCATCGAGGCTTTCCGCGGCCTGTACGCGAGCTTCCTGGTGCAGGAGTTCATCGGTGAAGCGAAAGGCGCCGATCTGCGCTGCTTCGTGGTCGGCGACCGGGTCGTCGCGGCGATGCAACGGCACGCCGCCCCCGGTGACTTCCGAGCCAACCTGCACCGCGGCGGCAAGGCCGCCCTGGTCAAGCTCAGCGAAGCCGAAGAAGCGGTGGCCGTGAAGGCCGCGGCGCGCCTCGGTCTTGGTGTGGCCGGCGTCGATCTGCTTCGATCACGCCGCGGACCGCTGCTATTGGAGGTGAACTCGTCGCCGGGCCTGGAGGGCATCGAGGCCGCCTCCGGCGTCGACATCGCTGGCGCCATCCTGGATCACGTGCTGTCCCTGGTCGCCGTGAAGTCGCGTCGCTCGCGAGCAAAACCGAAAACTTAACCAATCCATGCTGGTCGATTAACGACTACTTAACCTTGTCAGGCCTAGGCTTGATCCCGACCGTCACTCCCGTCAGCGCATCTGCGCCTGAGGCGGATTACGGTAATCGGGGCAGTAGCTTGTTTGGCCCGTGCCGGCACATGACCTGTGTCGGCCGGGCCTTTCTTTTTTGTGGAATCGCGCGCCCTACTGTCGCCAAACTCAGCCGTTCTTCATTCAACCGCTGATATCTCTCGAACACCCTCTGTCGCAGGAACCTGCCCCGTGCGCGTACTCGTCATCGAAGACAACCGCGACATCGCCTCGAACCTCGGCGACTACCTCGAAGACCGCGGTCACACCGTCGACTTCGCCGCCGATGGCGTCACGGGTCTGCATCTCGCGGTCGTCAACGACTTCGACGCGCTGGTGCTCGATCTCAACCTGCCCGGCATGGACGGCCTTGAGCTGTGCCGTCGTCTGCGTCAGGACGCGCGCAAGCAGACGCCGGTGCTGATGCTCACCGCGCGCGACTCGCTCGACCACAAGCTCACCGGTTTCGACGCCGGCGCCGACGACTACCTCGTCAAGCCGTTCGCGCTGCAGGAAGTGGAAGCCCGCCTGCAGGTGCTCGCGCGCCGCGGCAAGGCCGCGCAGCCCCGTGTTCTGCACGTGGCCGACCTTGAATTCAACCTCGACACGCTGGAGGTGCGCCGCCAGAGCAAGCTGCTCCAGCTCAACCCGACCGCGCTGAAGATCCTGCAGGCGCTGATGGAAGCCTCGCCGGCGGTGGTGCCGCGACAGGACCTCGAAACCCGCGTCTGGGGTGAGGAGCTGCCGGATTCCGACAGCCTACGTGTGCACATCCACGGCCTGCGCGCGGCCATCGACAAGCCCTTCGACAAGCCGCTGATCCAGACGCGGCACGGCATCGGCTACCGCATCGCCGACCCGGAAGCGGCCGCGGGCTGATCCCTTGGCGATGCGCTACCGGCGCCGGCTGCGCAGCCGGCTGATCGTCTCGTTCGGGCTGCTCGGCTTCGCGCTGACAGCGACCTTCGCGTTGGCCACGCTGTACTTACGTGAGCGTCTGGAAAGCCAGCTGATCGGTGATTTCCTGACGCAGGAAGTCGCCGCCTTCGTGCAGTTCAAGCGCGATTACCCGCAGCCCGACGCGCAGTACCAGCTCTCCGACAACAAGATCGAGATCTACTACCGGCGTCCGAACGGCCCGAACACGCCGCCGGACTGGCGCGACCTGCCGGACGGCGTGCACAGCCTCGTTGAGCCGATGCCGGACGGCGGCGAGCGGCACTACAAGCTGGCCGTGCAGCGCGACGGCGAGTTTGTCGCCTTCATGCGCTACAGCTACCAGCAGGAGGCCATCAGCCAGCAGCAGCTGGCCTACGCACTGGTTGGCGCCGTGCTGGTGTTTTCGTTCCTGTCCCTGGTGCTTGGGCTGTGGTCGTCGCGGCGGGTGATGAAGCCGGTGTCTGAGCTGGCGCGGCGCATCGGCGACCTGCGCGACAGCCGCGAGCGCAAACGGCTTGCCGAGCGCTTCGCCGACGACGAGGTGGGCCAACTGGCCGCGGCCTTCGACGACTACGCCGACCGCCTCAGCCAGTCGAACCGCCGCGATCGCGAGTTCAACGCCGACGTCAGCCATGAACTGCGCACGCCGCTGGCAGTGATCCGCGGCGCGGCCGAGCTGCTGCTCGCCAAGCCTGACATCGACGAGAAGACCCGCACGCGCCTGAGCCGCATCGACCGCGCAGCGCAGCAGTGCACCGACCTCACCGTCGCCCTGCTGATGCTGTCGCGCAACGAGCGCGGCCGCGGCCACACCGACGTGCGCAAGCTGGCCGAGCAGCTCGCCGAAGCCAACCGCGCGCAGCTCACCGGCAAGCCCGTCGAGATCCGCGTCGACGGGCTCGAGGACGTCTACGTCGATGCGCCGGAAGCCGTGCTGGCAGTGGCGCTCGGCAACCTCGTCGGCAACGCCTGCAAGTACACGCAGCAGGGCGAGGTGCGCATCGAGGTGTCGGCCGAGCAGGTGCGTGTCTTCGACAGTGGGCCGGGGCTCTCCGCCGAGGACGCGGCCCGCCTGTTCGAGCGCGGCTACCGCGGCAGCAGTGCCGGCGGCACCAGCGGTGGCGGTATCGGGCTGTCGATCGTCAGCCGGCTCTGCGATCTGTACGGCTGGGACGTGGGCGTCGCGCCGCGGCCCGAGGGTGGCGCCGTGGCCACCCTCGTCTACGGGCAGAGCGAAGGCTGACTCGCGGCCGACGCGGCGGCCGCAAACCTCGACGACTCACACCGGATCGAGCCAGCCGTACTTGTCCGGCGTGCGGCCGTCGAACAGGCCGAAGAACAGGTCCTGCAGGCGACGCGTGACCGGGCCGGGCTTGCCGGCGCCGACCTGGCGGCCATCGACGCTGCGGATCGGCGTGACTTCGGCCGCGGTGCCGCACATGAAGAGCTCGTCGCACAGGTAGAGGTACTCGCGCGGGATGTCGCGCTCGACGACCTTCATGCCCGCGTCCTGCGCCAGCGTGATCAGCGTGTTGCGGGTGATGCCGTTGAGCAGCGCGGCCGAGATCGGCGTGGTGTGCAGCTCGCCGTTCATGACGAGGAACAGGTTCTCGCCGGCGCCTTCGCTGAGCAGGCCGGTGCTGGCCAGCGCGATGCCCTCGCCGAAACCGAGGCGGCGCGCTTCGCGCGCGACCAGTTGGCCGGAGAGGTAGTTGCCGCCGGCCTTGGCGCCGGCCGGGATGGTGTTCGGCGCGAAGCGCTGCCACGAGGAAACGCAGGCGTCGATGCCGGCCTCAAGCACGTCGGCGCCGAGATAGCGGCCCATGTCCCACGCCGCGACAGCGACGTCGGTCGGGCAATCGGCCGACAGGCCGAAGCCGCCGAGGCCGCGGAACGCGATCGGGCGCAGGTAGCCCTTCGCGAGATCGTTGGCCTTGATGACCTCGCGGCAGGCCGCGTTGATCTCGTCTTCCGTGTACGGAATCGGCATCTCGTAGATCTTGGCCGAGGCGAACAGGCGGCGCGTGTGGTCGGCGAGTCGGAAGATCGCCGGGCCCTTCGGCGTGGCGTAGCAGCGGATGCCCTCGAATACCGACGAACCGTAGTGCAGGGCGTGTGCCATCACGTGGACGGTGGCCTCGGCCCACGGCTTGATGCGGCCGTTCTGCCAGATGAAGGGCGGGTACTGCTGGCTCATCGAGAGGACCTCGGAAGACGGGTGTGCGGACGAGAGGGCGGCGGGCGCCGCCGTGCGGTGTCGGGCCGCGATTGTAGCCTCCGCCGCGGCCCCGTCAGTCGGTGATCCACCAGCAGCCGGCGGCGCGCACCAGCCGGAACTCGGTGACCTCGCCGACGCCGAGCCCATCGGGCGCGTGGGTGATGCGGAGGCGATCCGGCGGCGCCTCGGCGGCTTCCGCGGCGAGTTCCGGGTCGTCGCTGGCCTCGGCGCTGTGCGCGGTCCGCACTTCGATGACGCGCGACGCGGCGAGGGCTTCGAGGCGCGGCATCACCGCATTGGCGGTGGCCGTCGAACGCCCGCGCCAGTCGTAGAGTTCGGCCAGTCGGTTGCCATCAGCGGCGGCGAACGCGCGTTCGATCGCCTCGACGAGTGCGGCCGGCTTGCGCGGGCATTCGCGCACGGTAGCGACGCGGTCTGGCAGCGAGTCGGGGTTCGGGGCCGCCGTCGGCGCGGGCCGTGCGTCCATCGCGTCGCAGGGGCGGTCGGTGAAGACGGCCGTGCCGTCGGCGGCGACGCAGCGGTTCAGCGCGCCGCCCTGTCCGCGCACCGGGGTCGACGTTGCCCCAAAGGTGCAGAAAATCACGATCGCGACGATTGCGAAGGGCGTCGGCCCGAACGCGGCGAGGGGGGGCGAGCGGCGGTAGCGCATACGCGCACGCTAGCGCAGGCGCTCCAGCACGGCCAGGGTCGGCTTCGCGAGGTTCAGCGTATAGAAGTGCAGCTCGGGCGCGCCGCCGGCGAGCAGGCGGCGGCAGAGTTCGGCCAC
>JBOFQO010000073.1:0-6049 GCA_051660925.1 Silanimonas sp.
CGCTGCGATGCCCGCTTCGACCGCATAGCCTTGGCCCCACGCACGGCGGTGGAACGCGTACCCAATCTCGTTGCCGGGCCAGCCATCGGGACGCCACGGCCCCATCTGGCCCAGCCAGCGGCCGCTGGCCTTCTCGACCACACTGAACATCGCGAAGCCCTGCATGGCCCACGCCCCAGGCATCTGCAGAAAGCGCCGCCACGCAGCCGCGCGAGGCAGGGTGCCGCCGATGTAGCGGGCGGCTTCCTCGTCGGCGAGCATCTCGGCGTAAGGCTCAAAGTCCTCGATGCGCGGCAGGCGCAGCACGAGGCGCTCGGTGTCCAGGGTCGGGCCCACGGAAGGCCTTAGAACGCGTTGATGCCGGTCAGCTCGCGGCCGACCACCAGCTGGTGCACCGTCTCGGTGCCCTCGTAGGTGATGACCGACTCAAGGTTCAGCGCGTGGCGGATCGGGCAGTACTCGGTGGTGATGCCCGAGCCGCCGAGCAGGTCGCGGGCCTCGCGGGCGATGTCGATCGCCATGCGCACGTTGTTCCACTTCGCCAGCGACACCTGCGTGGGCTGCATGGTGCCGGCGTCCTTCAGGCGGCCGAGCTGCAGCGACAGCAGCTGAGCCAACGTGATGCGGCGCGCCATGTCGGCCATCTTCACCTGCGCGGCCTGGTTGGCCGATACCGGGCGCCCGAACAGGATGCGCTCCTTCGTGTAGTTCACGACTTCCGTCAAGCAGGCCTGCGCGGCACCGATCGGGCCCCACGTGATGCCGTAGCGGGCCTGCGTCAGGCAGCCCAGCGGGCCTTTGAGGCCCTTGACGTTCGGCAGGCGCTGGCTGTCCGGGATGCGCACGTTGTCGAAGAACAGCGCGCTGGTCACCGAGGCGCGCAGGCTCATCTTCCGGTGGATCTCCTGCGCGGTGAAGCCCTTAGTATCCGTCGGCACGATGAAGCCCTGGATGCCGTCATCCGTCTGCGCCCAGACGATGGCGATGTGGGCCAGGTTGCCGTTGGTGATCCACATCTTGGCGCCATTGATGATCCAGTCGCCGCCGTCCTTGCGCGCCGTGGTCTTCATGTTCGCCGGGTCAGAGCCGCCGTGCGGCTCGGTCAGGCCGAAGCAGCCGATGATCTCGGCCTTCGCCATGCCCGGCAGGTAGCGCTGGCGCTGCTCTTCGCTGCCGTAGGCGTAGATCGGGTACATGCACAGCGAGCTCTGCACGGAGACGAAGCTGCGGATGCCGGAATCGCCGCGCTCCAGCTCCTGGCAGATCAGGCCGTAGCTCACCGCGTTGAGGCCGGCGCAGCCGTACTCCTCAGGCAGCGACGAACCGAGCAGACCCATCGAGGCGATCTCGGGCACCAGCTCCTTCGGGAAGCGGCCCTGGTCGAACGCGTCGCCGATGATCGGGATCACCTTCTCGTCGGTGAAGCGGGCGACGGCGTCCTGGACGGCGCGCTCCTCCTCGGACAGCAGCGAACGAATGTCGAACAGATCGGTCGGATTCAGGGGCATGGCGGGGGCTCTTCCGGAAAGGGAAGAGGCCGGAAAACCGGCCTCTTCGGGGACGCGGGATTGTACCAGCCCGCCGGGGCCGGGCGTTCCGATCAATCAGCTGTTGCCACCGTCCACGGCAGCCGGGTTGGCCACCACGATGACGCCGTCCTTGATCGGCAGACGCTCGCCCGGCTTGTCGACCGTGCGGACCGTGCCGCTCTGGCCCTCGTAGGTCCAGCGCACGTCGTAGCCGATGATCTTGTCGCGCTCGCCGAGCTGGATCATGTCGCCCGGCTTCTCGTCGAGGCGCAGGCTCTTCACCTCGCCCTCCAGCGCGTACTGGACGTCGTAGCCGACGACCTGCTCGCGCGGCTCGCTGACGGTGCGGCAGTCCTGCACGGTCTCGGTGTAGCGACGGCCGCCGGTGTGATTGCGGTCGATCTCGCGGCCCGCGTAGCCGCCGGCCACGGCGCCGGCCACCGTGGCGGCCGTGCGGCCACTGCCGCCACCCACCTGGTTGCCGAGCAGGCCACCGACCAGCGCGCCGACGACGGCGCCGTCCTTGTTGCCGAAGCGCTCCTGGGCGCGACGCTCGACCACGCGGTCGTCACAGACCTGGCGCGAGCCGGTCACCGTCTCCTTGATCGGCGTGGCGGCCAGCACGTTGGCCATGATCGGCTCCTTCACGGTGACCGGGTCGGCGGAGACGACGTCGGCATAGGTCGGGCCGAAGACGTTGTAGGCGCCGACGGCAGCACCTGCCGCAAGGACGACGCCGATGGCGATAAGGGTCTTGGTGTTCATGGCATTCCCCGTCGTGAACTGCGCAATCGCGCGGTGGGCAAAACATGCTCCGGCGAAACTGAACGAACGCGGAAAATGTCAACGGATGTGTTGACGCAGGAGCGGTATGGTGGAGCCCTGTTCATCGGAGCCCCGCCATGCGCTCGTTCCTGATTGGCCCGCTGCTGCAGTTCGCCGCCAAGCTGCGCTTCAAGTGGCTGTTCCTTGGCACCCTTGCGCTCTTCGTCATCACGTTGCTGACGCCCGACCTGATCCCCTTCGCCGATGAGATCCTGTTCGGCTTGGCGACACTGGTGCTCTCGCAATGGAAGCAGCGCGGCGAGCCGGTAGTCGCCGCGCCCGCGGCGAAGCCCGGCCCGGACGTCATCGACCTGCCGCCCGACCAGGTGCGTCGCGAGGGCTGAGTCGCGCATGCCCGACGCCCTGCGGCTTTACGACAGCCACAGCCACCTCGACGCACCGGAGTTCGACGCCGACCGCGAGGCGGTCGTCGCGCGGGCGGAAGCGGCCGGCGTCGACCGGCAGCTGGTGCCCGCGGTGAGTTTTGCGAGCTGGCCAGCAACGAAGGCCACCTGCGCGTTGCGATCGGGTCTGAAGGCTGCCTACGGCCTCCACCCGATGTACCTGCCCGAGCACCGGCCGGAGCACCTCGAGGCCCTGCCCAGCTGGATCGAGCGCGAGACGCCTGCGGCCGTTGGCGAGTTCGGGTTGGATTTCTTCGTCGAGGGGCTCGACCCCGATTTGCAGCGGATCTACTTCGTCCGGCAGCTGGAGGTTGCGCGCGAGTTCCGCCTGCCAGTGGTGCTGCACGCGCGCCGCGCGGTGGACGAGGTCATCGCCACGCTCCGCCGCATCGGCGGCCTGCGAGGCGTTGTGCACAGCTGGTCCGGCAGCCCGGAGCAGGCAGAGCAGCTTTACCGCCTGGGCTTCTCGCTGGGCATCGGCGGGCCGGTGACCTTCGAGCGCGCGCAGCGCCTGCGCCGCACGGTGGCAACGATGCCGATCGAGCATCTGCTGCTCGAGACCGACAGCCCCGACCAGCCCGACGCCTCGCGCCGCGGCCAGCGCAATGAACCGGCCTTCCTCGTCGATCTGTTGCGCGAGGTAGCGCGGCTGCGCGGCGAGGACGAGGGCGCCGTCGCCGACGCAACGACGCGGAACGCCGAAGCACTGTTCGGCACCTGAGCCTTCCGGTACCGCAGCGCAGGCGGCCGCGGAGCGCGACGTCAGTCGTTCTTCTTCAACAGCATCTCGATCGCCTTGCCCGCGGCGACGAAGGCAAAAGTGCCGGTGAGGTGCGTCGCGGCGCCGAGGCCCATGCCGCAGTCGAGCTTCAGCGCGGCGTCGGCGTCGAGCGGCGGGCGCAGGCCGCACACGCTGCCGTCGGCCTGCGGATAGCGGACGTTCTCAAGCGAATACACCGCCGGCACGCCGAAGTAGCGGTCCTTGTTCTTTGGGAAGTTGAACTCGCCGCGCAGCTTTTTTCGCACCAGGGCCAGCAGCGCGTCGTGTTCGGTGCGCGACAGGTCGCGGACGCGCACGAGGGTCGGGTCGATGCGCCCGCCCGCCGAGCCCACGACGACGATCGCCTGCTTTCGGCGGCGGCAGAACGCGATCGTCTCGACCTTGGCGCGGAAGCTGTCGAAGGCGTCGAGCACGAGATCGAAGCCGGGCTCGAGGCGTTCCGCGAGGTTCGCCGGCGTGACGAAATCGGCCACCGCGCGGACCTCAAGCGCCGGATTGATGCGACGGAAGCGCTCGGCCAGTACCTCGACCTTGTTGCGCCCGTACTCGCCGTCGAGCGCGTGCAGCTGGCGGTTGGTGTTCGACACGCAGAGGTCGTCGGCGTCGATCAGGGTGAGCCGGCCGACGCCGCTGCGCACCAGCGCTTCCGCCGCCCACGAGCCGACGCCGCCCAGGCCGATGACGGCAACGTGCTTGCCGGCGAGCCGGGCCACTGTGCCCGCGCCGTAGAGGCGATCGATGCCGGCGAAGCGCGGATCGGGCGAGCTCAGGCGTTCGGGTACGGCGGTCTCTGCAGGGTTGGTGCGTGACATCATCGCGACAGTGTAAGCCGCGTCATGGCGGGCGCCGAGTCGATGGCTTCGGTTCAGTTCACGCCGACTAGCGTGGCTGCCACCACTGCCCCCGGGAGACCCGCCATGACGACGCCCCGCCCCATCGCCCGCCCCGCCCTCGCGCTCGGCCTGCTCGCCGCCGCCCTGCTTTCGGCCTGCACCACGCAGCCGACGACGCGCCGCTACGCGCAGTATGAGCCCGCGCCCTACGCCGAGCCGGCGCGCTGCTACGACTGCGGCACCGTCGAGACGATCGTCCGCGTCTACGGCGCACGCGACAACACGCGCACTGGCGCGGTGGTCGGCGGCGTACTCGGCGCGATCGTCGGGCGCGAGCTCGCCGACGACGACAGCCGTGGACGTCGCAACACCGCCACGGTCGCCGGCGCGGCCGCCGGCGCGCTGGCCGGCAACGCCATCGAGAACAAGGTCAACGAGGAGACCTTCGACGTGACCGTGCGGATGGACGATGGCCGCCGCCTCACCGTCAACATGAACTCGCTGCCGAACGGCGTGCGCACCGGTGCGTACGTGCGCTATGACGGCCGCCGCCTTCAGGCGCTGCGCTGACGGCCTGCTATCGTTTCGACGCCGGCACGCCGCCGGCGTCGGCATGGAGCAGTAAGCGATGCGCAGCGTGGTGGCCTTGATCGTCGGACTTCTGGTGGGCGCCCTGCTCACCGTTATCGCCCTCAACAGCCTCAAGAAGGGCACGGCCTATCCGAACGGTGTGATGGCGGTGATGTCGGCGCAGATGGGCCAGCTCGACGGCCGCATCAAGGCCGGGGCCTGCGCCGGGCCGGACCTCGAAGCGAACCTCGGCACGCTGGTCGCGCTCGGCAACGATCTCGAGACGGCCTTCCTGCCGACACCCGACGACGAGGCCTTCAGCACATACGCCGCCGACTACCGCGCGGCGGTCGACGCGGCCATGGCCGCCTCGCCGGCCAACTGCGCCGCCGCAGCGCAGTCCTGGAACGCCATCAGCGCCACCTGCAAGGCCTGCCACCAGCAATTCAAGGGCTGAGGGCCACTCCTCCCGCCAATCCGCTCGTCGCCGAAACGCGCTGCCACCAGTCCGCGACCAGGGCGCTGGTCGTGCCCGGTTCGCGCATCCAGGCGAAATGGTCGGCGCGGGTTCCGGTCGCCGCGTCGTCGAAGGTGTGGCGCTCGATGGTCCGCGACGCGGTCGCGTCCAGCAGTGCATCCAACGAGGCCTGTGGCACCAGCCAGTCGCGCTCGTAACGCAGGCCGAGGATCGGCGCGTCGACGCCGGCGAGACGCGTCTGCAAGTCCTCGGGCAGGCCGCGCAGGCCGCCGTAGTGCCCGCGCCGGACCGTGCCGGCCCAGTCGCGCATCAGCTGCCCGGCCTCGCGCCCCGCGAAGCCGAGCCGCTGCCCCGGGTAGTGGCCGACAGCACGCGTCAGCAGGGGCAACGCCGCACCGAATCCGCCCACCGCCATGCGGTGTCGTAGTCGCGGGAACAGCCGCCAGTGTGGAACGCCGCTGGCGATGACCAGCAGGCCCTGCGCTGGAAGGCCGAGCGCTGTACCGAGCAGCGCCATCTGCCCGCCGATGCTGTGCCCGCCGACAAGCAGCGGCGCCTGCGGGAACGCCCGGCGCAGCGTTTCGGCGCTCGCCGGCAGATCTTCCAGCAGCCATTCGCGATAGCCCCAG
>JBOFQO010000074.1:0-3406 GCA_051660925.1 Silanimonas sp.
GCCAGCGTGTACACCGCCAGCATCAGGAACGGCGTCAGCAGCGACCACAGCGAGCCCAGCGTCGCCCCGCGATAGCGCCCGGTGATCTCGCGCCGCGCAAGCTCCCGCACCAGCGAACGGTGCGCGGCGGACAAGGGAATAGGCGGTGCGCTTTCCATGCCGGGGCGTCAGGACGCCAGGGCCACGCCCGTCCTCGCTCTGACCTCGTCCAGCGCCACGCCCGGCGCCAGCTCGGCAACGGTCATGCCCTGCGGCGTCACGTCGAACACGCCGAGCTCGGTGATGATGCGGTTGACCACGCCCACGCCGGTCAGCGGCAGCGTGCACGCGGGCACGATCTTGTGTTCGCCACCCTTGGCCGTGTGCTCCATCAGCACGACGACGCGCTTGACGCCGGCCACGAGGTCCATCGCGCCGCCCATGCCCTTGACCATCTTGCCGGGCACCATCCAGTTCGCGAGGTCGCCCTTGTCGGTGACCTGCATCGCACCGAGGATGGCGAGGTCGATATGCCCGCCGCGGATCATCGCGAAGCTGTCGTGGCTGCCGAAGAAGCTGGCGCCGGCGCGCGCGGTCACCGTCTGCTTGCCGGCGTTGATCAGGTCGGCGTCGACTTCCGATTCCGTCGGGAACGGGCCGATGCCGAGCAGGCCGTTCTCGCTCTGCAGCCACACGTCGACACCGTCGGGGATGTGGTTGGCCACCAGCGTCGGCAGGCCGATGCCCAGGTTCACGTAGGCGCCGTCGGTGAGTTCGCGGGCGGCGCGTTGCGCCATCTCGTCGCGGGTCCAAGGCATCACTTCACTCCTTCGCGGACGGTGCGCTGCTCGATGCGCTTCTCGGGTGTGGCGTTGACGACGATGCGGTCGACATAGATGCCGGGCAGATGAACGTGGTCCGGGTCGATCGCACCGACCTCGACCAGCTCTTCGACTTCGGCCACGCAGACCTTGCCGGCCATAGCGCAGGCCGGGTTGAAGTTGCGCGAGGTCTTGCGGAACACAAGGTTCCCCGCGGTGTCCGCCTTCCACGCCTTCACCAGCGACACGTTGGCCTGCAGCGCGGTTTCCATCACGTACCAGTGCTCGCCGAACTGCCGCGTTTCCTTGCCCTCGGCGACGATCGTGCCGTAGCCGGTGCGCACGTAGAACGCGGGGATGCCCGCACCGCCGGCGCGCAGGCGCTCGGCCAGCGTGCCTTGCGGGTTGAACTCGAGCTCGAGCTCGCCGGCGAGGTACTGCCGCTCGAACTCCTTGTTCTCGCCAACATAGCTGGAAATCATCTTGCGGATCTGTCGCGTGGTGAGCAGCTGACCGAGGCCGAAGCCGTCGACGCCGGCGTTGTTCGAGATCGCCGTGAGGTTCTTGACGCCCGAATCGCGCAACGCGGCGATCAGGCTTTCAGGAATACCGCAGAGGCCGAAGCCACCGACCGCGAGGGTCTGGCCGTCGGCGACGAGGCCTCGGAGGGCCTCATCGGCGGAGGGAAACACTTTCGTCGTTCGGCGGGTCATCTCGGAAGCCTTGGGCTGAAACGCGCGGGCGGGCGCGGCACAAAAGCGTAGTGGGGAAGGCAGAACGCGCGCATGGACCTAAGGGAAGGATCAGCGCAGCGCGAGATCAAGCTCGGCGCGCAGGTCGTCGATATCCTCAATGCCGACCGACAGGCGGACCAGATTGTCGGTGACGCCGAGCTTGGCGCGGCGCTCTTCCGGCACCGAGGCGTGCGTCATCACCGCCGGGTGGTTGGCAAGGCTCTCGACACCCCCCAGGCTCTCGGCGCAGGCGAACAGCTCGGTACGCTCCATGAAGCGTTTGGCGGCCTCGAAGCCGCCCTTCAGCCACACGCTGACCATGCCGCCGGGGCCCTTCATCTGCGTCTTGGCCAATTCGAACTGCGGATGCGCCTTCAGGCCCGGGTAGGCCACGCGCTCGACCGCGGGGTGATGCTCAAGGAATTCCGCGAGCACTTGAGCATTCTCGCAATGCGCCTTCATGCGCAGATGCAGGGTCTTCAGGCCACGCAGCGCGAGGAAGCTGTCGAACGGCCCCTGCACACCGCCGACGGCGTTCTGCAGGAACGTCATCTGCTCGGCGAGATCGCTGCGGTCACCGACGATGGCGAGGCCGCCGACAATGTCGCTGTGGCCGTTGATGTACTTCGTGGCCGAGTGCATGACGATGTCGGCGCCGAGTGCGATCGGCTGCTGCAGCGCGGGCGAGCAGAAGGTGTTGTCCACCACGACGATCAACCCGCGCTTCCTCGCGCGCTCGGCCACCGCGGCGATGTCGACCAGCTTCAGCGTCGGGTTGGTCGGCGTTTCGATCCATACCATTCGCGTGTTGGGCTTGATGGCCGCTTCGAACGCCGCGAGGTCGGAGAGATCGACCCACGAGAAATCCAGCCCCGCGCTGCGCCGGCGCACGCGCTCGAACAGCCGGTAGGTGCCGCCGTAGACGTCGTCCATCGCGACGACATGGCTGCCGGAATCCAGCAGCTCAAGGATCGTCGACGTCGCTGCGAGGCCGGAGGCGAAGGCGTAGCCGTTCTTCCCGCCCTCCAACGCCGCCACGCAGCGCTCGTAAGCGAAGCGCGTCGGGTTGTGGCTGCGCGAGTACTCGTAGCCCTGGTGCACCCCGGGGCTTTCCTGCACGTAGGTCGAGGTGGCGTAGATCGGCACCATCACCGCGCCGGTGCTCGGGTCGGGGCTCTGCCCGGCGTGGATCGCCTTGGTGCCGAAGCCGTAGTTCTTGTCGCTCATGGCTGTCCTCGTTCGAGTCGCGCGCGGCGCGGCCTCACTGCACCCTGCGGCGCAGGTAGTTCAGGAAATCGATGCGGGTGATCAGGCCGAGGAACTTCGGCCCGTCCATCACGATGGCGACGTGGCCACGTTCGAACACGCCCATCAGGCTGTTGATCGGCGAACGCATGTCGACGAGTTCCAGCTTGGTGACCATGGCCGTCGAGACCGAATCGCGGAAGCGCGCCTCGTCGGCGTGCACGTGCATCAGCACGTCGCTCTCGTCGAGGATGCCGACGATCCGTTCGTTCTCGATCACCGGAAGCTGCGAGACGTCGTAGAGCTTCATGCGCTGGTAGGCGACGGTCAGCGCGTCGTTCGGGCTCACCACGATCGTGTCGCGCGCGGCATAGGGGCGCAGGATCAGGTCTCTGAGGTCGCCGTGCTGCGGGCGGTCGAGGAAGCCCTGGTCGAGCATCCAGTAGTCGTTGTACATCTTCGACAGGTACTTGTTACCGGTATCGCAGACGAACACGACGACCTTCTTCGGCACGGTCTGCTCGCGGCAGTCGCGCAGCGCGGCGGCCAGCAGCGTGCCCGACGACGATCCGCCCAGCACGCCCTCCTTCGCCAGCAGCTCGCGGCCGGCGAGCATGCTGTCGCGGT
>JBOFQO010000075.1:0-4748 GCA_051660925.1 Silanimonas sp.
GGCGGCGTGACCCGTCGCGCGTCCGACGGCGCCCTGCTGCCGATCGACGCGACGCCACCGCCGACGCCCTGAGGACAGGCCGAGAACGCGCATGGACGCGCAGACCCACCGGACCCACGCACAGCGGCTCGGCGACGCCGGCGAAGCCGACGCCCTCGCCTTCCTCGTCGCCCGCGGCCTGCGCGCCGTCGCCCGCAACGTGCGTTTCAAGGGCGGCGAGCTCGACCTGGTGATGCTCGACGGCGAGACGCTCGTCTTCGTCGAGGTGCGGCGCCGCGGCCGCGCCGACTACGGCGATGCGCTGGACAGCGTCGATGCCCGCAAGGCGCGCAAGCTGGTGCTGGCCGCGCGATTGTTCCTGCAGCGCGAGCCGCGACACGCGCGACGCGACTGCCGCTTCGACGTGGTGGGCTTCGACGGGGCCGACAGCGAAGCCCGCGCCGCCCCGCGCTGGGTGCGCGGCGCGTTCACGCTGGACGACCTGTAGCGACGCCGCGCCGCGGCGGGGTCAGAAGGCGCCGCGGACCATCGGCCACAGCGACAGCGCCACCTGCAGTACGCCGAAGGCCATCAGGCCGGCGAGCGCGTCGTCGACCATGGTGCCAAAGCCGCCCTTCAGCGTGCGGTCCGCCCAGCGCACGGGCCACGGCTTCCAAACGTCGAACACGCGGAACACGCCGAACGCGGCGAGCACCCAGGGCCACTCGCGTGGCAGCAGCCACAGGGCCAGCCACATGCCGACGAACTCGTCCCAGACCACCAACGAGGGGTCTTCGACGCGGCTCTCGCGAATCGCCCAACGCGCTGCCCAGATGCCGATGGCGAAGGCGAGGATCAGCACCGCGGCGTAGTCACGCACCGGCAGGGCGTGAAGCCACAGCCACCAGGGGATGATGGCGACAAGAGAACCGATGGTGCCTGGGGCGAAGGGCGAGAACCCCGCACCGAAGCCCGCGGCGATCCAGCCGCGCGGGTGGCGCATCATCCTTCGGCGCGTGCCGACCGGCAGCACCGTCATGCGCCGGCTCCGATGAAATGCACATAACCGCGGCGCGGCGGCAGGGCCACCGGTAGGCCGTCGGCATCGAACAGACGCAGCGACGCGCCCTCGGTGATGCGGCCGACGCGCGTCACCGGCGTGGCGAGCGTGTGGAAGGCCGCGCGCACGGCCTCACGCTTCTTTGGCGGCGCGCTGAAGCAGAGTTCGTAGTCGTCGCCGCCGGCAAGCTGCAGCGCGCGCCGCGCCGCCGTTTCGGGAAACGCGTCGAGCAGCGCCGGCGAAACCGGCAGCGCGTCGACCTCAAGATCGGCACCGACACCGCTCATCGCCAGCACGTGGCCCAGATCGGCGAGGAACCCGTCGCTGACGTCGATGCAGGCGGTGGCCAGCCCGCGCAGCGCGAGCCCGGCGCCGAGCCGCGGCGTGGGCCGGTCGAGACGCTCGCGAAGCGCGCCGGTCCGCAACATCGGGATCCCCGACTTCCACAGCGTCAGCGCGCCCGCGGCATCGCCCAGCGTGCCGGTCACCCAGACGTCGTCGCCGACCTGCGCGCCGGAGCGGCGCAGCGCTTGGCCCGGGGGGACGTAGCCGACCACCGTGACGCTGGCAGCTAACGGGCCGTACGTGGTGTCGCCGCCGACCAGCGCGACGTCGTGCGCTTCGGCCAGAGCGTGGAAGCCGGTGGCGAACTCGTCGACGAAACCAGCGTCGTCGTCGGGCAAGGTCAGGGCGAGCAGAGCCACGGCCGGCTCGGCGCCCATCGCCGCGAGATCAGACAGGTTCACGGCCAGTGCCTTCCAGCCGATCGCCGAGGCCGGCACGCCCTTCGGGAAATGCACGCCTTCGACCACCGTGTCGACGGCCAGCACGACCTGCTGGCCTTTCGGCGGATCAAGCAGCGCGGCGTCGTCGCCGATGCCGAGCACGACGTCCCGGCGCGCGTTCGCGCCTGCAGCAGCGCGCTGGCGAAAGCGGTCGATCAGCGAGAATTCGGCCATCGGCCGGGCTTCGTCAGCGCCGGCCCTGCGCGGCCTCACCCGGCCGCCATTCGGCCGCGGCGCGATCCAGCACGCCGTTGACGTAGGTGTGGCCATGGTCGGAGCCGAAGCGCTTCGCCGTTTCGATGGCTTCGTTGAGCACCACGCGGTAGGGCACGTCGACGCGATGCAACAGCTCGAACGCGGCGATGCGCAACACGGCGCGCTCGATCGGGTCGACCTGCTCGATGCCGCGGTCGAGATGCGCGGCGAGCCGCTCGTCGAGCATGACGCGATGCTCGGCCACGCCCTTCACCAGCGCTTCGAAGTATTCCTGGTCGGCCACTTCCATGTCCTGCTCATGCTGGAACTGGTTGATGACCTGCGGGATCGACGTGCCCGACACCTGCCAGGCGTAGAGGGCCTGCAGGGCGCGGCGGCGCGCGCGCGAACGCGCGGCGGGGTCGATGCCATCGGTGCGGATCGGCTTCATGCGGTGGTCTTCTGCCAGTGCTTCAAAAGATCGCTCATCTCGAGGGCGGCCAGTGCGGCCTCCTCGCCCTTGTTGCCCATCGCCCCGCCAGCGCGCGCCTCGGCGTCGGCGTAGGCCTCGACCGCCAACACGCCATTGGCCACCGGCAGCGCGAAATCCTGCTGCACGCGCATCAGCGCCTGCGAACAGCCATCGGCCACCTGCTCGTAGTGGCGGGTGTCACCGCGCACGACGCAGCCCAGCGCGATGACCGCCACGGTGCCACCGGCGCGCGCGATGGCTGCGGCAGCCAGCGGGATCTCCCAGGCGCCCGGCACGCGGACCACGTCGACGCGCCCGGCATCGACGCCGTTGTCGACCAGGGCCTTGCGGGCGCCGTCGACGAGCACGTCGGTGATCTTCGGGTTCCAGCGGCTGGCGACGATGGCGTAGCGACCGGTGGCGTGCGGCCGGAGGTCGCCTTCGAAACGGGGCATGGGCGGGGCGGACGGGGATCGGCCGGACAGTTTACGCCTTCCGGGCCGGTCCCCCCGGCGGCGGGAGACGGCCGCCATCGGACCATCCATCCCCCAACCGCTTCAACGCAGGGGCAGGTACTCGACGACATCCAGCCCGTACCCACCCAGGCCGATCTGCCGCCGCGGCGTGCCGAGCACGCGCAGGTGCTTCAGGCCCAGATCGGCAAGGATCTGGGAGCCAGCGCCGTTGCGCCGCCACTCCTGCACGCGGCCGGTAGGCGCCTCCGGGCGCTCGGTGATGCGCGCCAGCAGCGCGTCAGGCGCCACCGTGTCGGCCAGCACCACGAGCACGCCCTCGCCTTCGGCCGCAATCCGCGCCATCGCCTCGTCGGCCGAGCCGCCGAAATCCGGGCGCCGCCAGCGCAGCACGTCGGCCAGCGCGTTCTTCACGTGCACGCGCACCAGCGCCGGGCGCTCGCCCGAGGGCGTGCCGCGCACGAGCGCGAAGTGCAATTCCCGGCTCAGCCGGTCGCGGTAGGTCACGAGGCGGAACGGGCCGTGCGCGGTGTCGATGTCGCGCTCGTCGACGCGCTCGACGGTGTGCTCGGTCTCCAGGCGATGGCGGATCAGCGCCTCGATCGAACCGATCTTCAGCCCGTGCTCGCGCGCGAAGACTTCGAGCTCCGGGCGGCGCGCCATCGAGCCGTCGGGGTTGAGGATCTCGACCAGCACGCCGGCGGGCTCGAGCCCGGCCAGCAAGGCGAGGTCGCTGGCGGCTTCGGTGTGGCCGGCGCGCGTCAGCACGCCGCCAGGCTGGGCCATCAACGGGAAGATGTGGCCGGGCTGCGAGAGATCGTCCGGCGCCGCGTCCGGGCGCACCGCGGTGCGGATGGTGTGCGCGCGGTCGTAGGCGCTGATGCCGGTCGTGACACCTTCGGCGGCCTCGATACTGACCGTGAAATTGGTGTGGTGCGGCGAGGTGTTCGACAGCACCATCGGCCCGAGGCCCAGCTGGCGGCAGCGCTCGCGCGTCAGCGACAGGCAGACCAGCCCGCGCGCGTGCGTGACCATGAAGTTGATATCGGAAGGCCGCACCAGCTCGGCGGCCACGATGATGTCACCCTCGTTCTCGCGGTCCTCGTCGTCGACGATGACCACCATCTTCCCGGCGCGGAGGTCCTCGAGGATCTCCGGGATCGTCGCGAAAGCCGACGTCTCGCTGCTCATGCCCAGCCCTCCGTGTCCTGCAGCCGCGCGACGTAGCGCGCGACGGTGTCGATTTCCAGATTGACCGGCGTCCCGACGGGCATGCCGCCGAAACCGGTATGGGCCAGTGTGTGCGGCACCAGCATCACCTCGAAGCCGGCGTCGTCGACGGCGTTGACGGTGAGCGAGGTGCCGTCCACCGCGATCGAGCCCTTCGGCGCGATGAAGCGCAGCAGCGGCTTCGATGCCGTGAAGCGCCAGCGCTGGCCACGAGCGTCGGCGTGCACCGCCGCAACCGAGCCGACACCATCCACATGCCCGCTGACGAGATGCCCGCCGAGGCGATCGCCGAGGCGCAGCGCGCGCTCGAGGTTGACCGCCGCGCCGAGGTTGAGCGCGCCGAGCGTGGTCAGCGCGAGCGTTTCGGTCGAGACGTCGGCATCGAACCACGCGCCGCCGGCCGCGGACTCGAAAGCCACCACCGTCAGACACACACCGTTGCAGGCGATCGACTCGCCGAGCTGCACGTCGTCGAAGGGCAGCGCGCCGACCGCGAAGCGCAGTCGAACGTCGCCGCCCACGGGCGTGCGTTCGACGAGGCGGCCAACGGCCTG
>JBOFQO010000076.1:0-14796 GCA_051660925.1 Silanimonas sp.
AGCTCGGGCAGCACGTCGAAGATCTTATTGAGCACCGAGTACATGGTGCCCAGCACGGCGTTGCGGCGGTACGCGCGGGCGTAGCCGAAGAGGCGCTTGAGGGGGTGCATCGACCGCTCCGCGAGAGACAGCCGCGGAGTGTACGGCGGCCGCGCGGCGACGGCCTGACGGCAGATTTGCGTCCAGTCGCTTGACGCTGCTGCGGTGCCGGCGCCCAATCGCGCCACGCCCCGGGGGGAGAGCGCCATGCTGCCGATTCGCCGCTGCGACGCGCTGTGCGTCGCGATCCTGATGGTTCTGTCCATGGCCGCGCGACCGGCGCAAGCGGTGCCGGGAGGCGCGGCTTACTTCGCCGCTGCGGCGCTGGCCGCCGGCGCACAGGACGACGAGGACTTCGGCGATGAGGACGAGTTCGTCGACGAGGACGAGTTCGCGGACGATGAAGAAGCCGTCGACGAAGAAGAGACCACCGACGACGAAGACGCTGTCGATGACGACGACGCCTCGGACGAGGACAGCGGCGCCGAAGGCCTCGACGACGGATCGGCAGGCGACGCGGAGGATGGCGACGGCGTCGAAGCGACGGCGGACGAGGACGTCGAGTACATCGAAGACTACGAGGACGATTCCTGGGCGCCTGAACTCGACAAGGAAATCCTTGAGAACGAGGAGGACGACGCGATCGCTTTCGACGAGCGGTATGACGAGGACGTCTACTTCGAAGTCGAGGCCGTCGAGGACGGGGGTGGCACGGTCGAGGACACCGGCGAGCGCGACCTTTCGGACGGCTTCGCAATCGGTCAGGTCCTGCAGGTGAGCGGTGCCAGACGCGGCGCGTCAGGCGGCGGCAACGCATCCCCCGGCGACGATGTGCCGTACGCGTTCGGCGGTCGGCCGGTGGCGGCGACGGCGGTGCCGTGGCAGGCGCAGATCTTCAATCCCGGCGTGGCGCGCAACCCCGCCAACCCGCGGCCCATCTGGATGCGCCAGCACAACTGCGGCGGCGCACTGATCGCCGACGACTGGGTCATTACCGCCGCGCACTGCATCGATCAGCAGAAGGTTGACCTCGGTTTCAAAGTGCGGCTCGGTGCGCAGGACCTGTCGCAGGGCGACGGACTCGTTTACCGCATCGAGCGCATCGTGCGGCACTCGCAGTACGACGCCGGAAGCACCGACCTGACACGGCCGCCGAACATGTACGCCAACGACATTGCGCTGGTTCACATCGTCCCCGACGGCCCGCCGCAGCGCCGCGACCCGCAGCGCATCCGCCCGATCCCGCTGAACCGCCAGCCGCTCGCCGACGGCCTGCCGGTGACCGTGACCGGCTGGGGTGCGGTAGGTGGCGGCGCGACGAACGAGGGCAGTGCCATGATCCTGCGCGTCGACCTGCGGCTGATGGACGCACGCACCTGTGCGACGCGTCCGCGTCGTGCCGGCAAGGTGCACCCGAAGGTGTTCTGCGCCGCCAGCCCGAAGCAAGCGACGTGTCGCGGCGACAGCGGTGGGCCGGTGGTGCCGACCAATGGGCCGCCGGTGCTGGCGGGTCTGGTGAGCTGGGGCAGCTCGACCTGCGGTGGCGACGGCTCGCCCGGCATGTACACGCGCGTCGATCAGTACATCGGCTGGATCGAGCAGGCGATGCGGTTGCCGCCGACGCGCAACCACCTGCCCTGACGAAGCGCCGCGCGCCGGAGCGCGCGGCGCGCGGTGATCAGACCTTGTCGCCGCCGGAGTGCGGCGCGTCGGTTTCTTCTTCCATCGTCTCGCCTTCTGCCGGCGCGGCGTTCGGATCGGCCGCGTTCGGGTCGGGCATGGTCGGGTCGCTGCTCACGTCCGACGGCGACTGATCGCTGACCGCGGGTTCCGCAGGCGGCGCAGGTTCGACCGGCGCCGGCGGCGCCGCGGGTTCGGCCACCGGAGCGGGCGCGGCGGGCTCCTCGCGTTGGCAGCCGGCGAGCAGCGCGGCGGAACCGAGGGCGATGGCGAGGGTGGCGACGACGATGGGCTTCACGGTGCACTCCTGCAGAGGGTTGAGCGACGCGGCTTTCGGCCGGCATTGAGGCTAGCAGAAGGGTCCGTCGACGATTGCTGCGCCGCCGCAAGAAGGCTCAGGCGGCGGGCACGTCGAAACCGAGGCGGTCGAGCAGGGCGTTGAAGCGCGCGTCACCGCGCAGCGGATCGAGGAAGGGATCGTTGCGCGCGTAGATCAGCCCGGAGTCACCAAGCGCGTGGGCGCGGACCAGCGCCTCGATGGCGGCGCCGATGGCGTTCGCTGCAGCCAGCCCCTGAGCCTGCTGGTAGAGCACGCGATCGCCGATCGCGCGCAGCTCGGCCATCGCCGATTCGGCGGCGTCGGCGTTGCCGGCGCGGCGGTGCGCGACAGCGAGGCCGGCGAAACGCATGTCGATGGCAGGTTCTTTGGCGTAGGCATCCAGTGCGCCGTCGGTGTCGCCGAGGTTCAGCAGCGCGTCGCCGATCGCGGCGTTGGCGCGCGACAGCTTCGGGTTCATCGAAAGGGCTTTGCGCAGCGGCGGCAGCGCATCATCGAAACGCCGTGCGGCGTAGGCGATGCCGCCGGCGGCGCGATGGATCAGCGGGTTCAGCGGGTCGCGCACCAGAGCCGGCTCAAGCGCGTTGCGCGCTTCGTCGTGGCGGCCACAGCGCGCGGCGTACTGCGCGAAGCGCGTCAGCACCGTCGCCTCGCCCGCGCCGAGCTGCCGTGATCGCTCGAACGGCTCGCGCGCGCCGCGCGCGTCGAGCTGCCCTTGGAAACGCGTGAAACCGAGCGTCGAATGGGCTTCGGCGAGATCGGGCGCCAGGGCGATGGCGCGTTCGGCGGCAACCACCGCCGCGCCGTACAGCCCGGCGAGCTCCTCGGCTTGGCCGTACTGGTTGGCAATGGCGGTCAGCGAGCGCGCGCGCGCGGCGTGCGCCGCGGCGAAGCCGGGGTCGGCCGCCAGGGCGCGGTCGAACTGGGCGAGCGCGGCGCGTTCCGAGGCCTCGTCGGCGCTGAGGTCGTAGAGCGTTCGACCTTGCAGATAGGCATCCAACGCGGCGGGATTCGTCGTGCCGCCGATCGCGGCGAGCGAATCGCGGGGCGTGCGGGTGCCGCCGACGAAAGCGCTGAGCGCCTCGGCCACGGCGTAGGCGATCTCGCTCTGCACCGCGAAAACGTCGGTGAGCTGGCGCTCGAACGTGTCTCGCCAGCGGCTCACGCCGCTGCGGCCGTCGACGAGGTCGGCAACGACGCGCACCACGTCGCCCTCGCGGCGCACGCTGCCTTCGAGCAGGTACGCGACGCCAAGCTCGCTGGCGATCTCGGCAGCGTCCGCGTCGCTGCCGCCGAAGCGGCTGGACGAGCTCTTCGCCATGACTTGCAGTGCGAGGTTGCGGGCCAGGGTCGAGCGCACTTCTTCGGACAACCCGTCGGAAAAGTAGGCCTGCGCGGCGTCGCCGCTCAGGTTGTCGAACCGCATCACGGCGACACTGTTGGGCGACACCGGTGCACCGCCCCCGAAGTGCCGCCAGGCGAACACGCCGCTGCCGATCACCGGCACCGCGGCGATGGCACCCAACAGCAGTCGTCGACGCGATCGGTCGCCGGGCGTCGATCGCGCGTTGGTCGCGCCATGGCCACCGCCAACGCGAGCACCGCCGACCTCTCGCGCCGCGCCTGCCGCCCCGGCGTCGCCGCTCGCGCCAAGGCCGGCCACCGCGCGCACCAGGGCCTCGACGCAGGCGGCATCGTCGCCGTTGCGCCAGCGCGCCAGGTCGACGGTCTGGTATTGGCGGAAGCCGAGCGGCGACGGCGTGCCGTCGAGCGAGGCTGGCACCAGCTTGCGCAAGTCGCGGCCCCGCGCCGCTTCGTCCAGCACCCAGTCCGATTCGATCGACCGCGTCGACCACAGCACCACGACCGCATCGGCGCTCTCCAGCGCGCTTTCGATGCGCTTGGCGTAGGCCGCGCCGCCCTCGATCAGATGATCCCACCCGACGTCGAGCCCGGCGGCTGTCAGCGCCGCGGCAAGCCTCGCCGCTTCGGTCTGATCGCTGCGGCAGTAGCTCAGGAAGACCGTGCTCATGCGCTGGCCAGAGGCTTCTGTTCGAGTGGCCGTTCGCGATGCATCAGAATCCACTCCGCATGCTCCTCCAGCGCCGCCTCGCCGAGCGCTTCCAGCACTTGGCGCTGCTTCAGCGGCGCCGGGTCGCGCGAAAGGCGCTCGGCAGCATTGCCGAAAACGCGAGCCATGAAGCGGTACTGCTTGATCAGCTCCTTGTCGGCGAGCTTGTACGAGTAAGCCTCGCGTACGCCGGCGAACAGGGCGGTCACGCCGGTCGTGACCAGCAGCAGCTTGACGGTGAGCGCGTCGAACCACGCGCCGAACACGACGAGGATGATCGCGCCGACGAGGCTCAGCACCAGGCTGGCGCGGCCCAGCCAGCGCGTGTGCCGGTACATGCGCTCGCGGTCGGCGGCGCGGCGTCGGAAGTAGCCGAGCTGGCCGAGCGGCCCGCCGTCGCCGACCCAGTTGGCGATCACCCACTGCAGCCCAGCGTCGCTGGCCCGGCGTTCGCCGCCGAGCGCCACCGCGCGCATCGCGTGACGGATCCAGCCGAGTTCGACGTCCTGCTTCTGCAGGAAGCTGTCGTAGGCGAAGCTCACGCGGTGCGACGAGGGCACGCTGGCGATGGCCCAGTAGGCCTGCACGCGAAGGCCCTCGGCCAGCACGCGGTAGTCGAGGTAGCGGCGGTGCCAGGAGCGCCGGTTGCCGAGCCAGGCCACCGCCGCACCGGTCGCGAACAGACCGAGGATTGTGCCCATCAGCAGGGGGTGGCTGATGAACTCCGCGTAGGTCATCAGCAGCAGGCCGGTGAGCACAGCAAGCACATGCAGCAGGGCCATGCTGTGGTGCACGCGCTGGCGGAAATGCAGGGCCAGCCAATCGGCGCGCCGGTACAGCGCGTCGATGCGCGGCAGCGAGCCGCGCGCGGGCAGCACGTCCGCCGGCGGCAGCAGGCTGAGGCTCTCACGTTCGATCGCCTCGGCGTAGGTGAGCGCGTCGGCGTTGAATTCGCCGAGCTGGTGGAACAGCCGCCCGTAGCCTTCGGGCATCGAGCCGCCGCCATCGCTGCGAGCGCTGCGCGTCAGCCAATGCGTCGACAGCGCGTCCGTCGCTGCCGTGCCGGCGCGGTGGCGCGAGCAGACGATGTGGAAGGCGAGGTCGCTGTCGTCGTCGGCCAGAAGGTTCGGTGGTGCGTCGACGCGGCCGAGGCCGGGCATCTCGCCGAAAAGGTGGTAGTGCACGACATCGCTGGTGCCGCCGGCGGCCTCGGTGGCCGTGCCGTCCCACAGCGCCAGCAGCACTTGGCAGTGCGAGGAGACGAACACGCCGAGCTGTGCGTACTGGCGGTCGCGCGCCGCACCCGGCTGCCGCACCGATTCGGCGTCGTTGCCCTCGGCCAGCGGCAGGTGGATGACCTGCGCCTGCCGCACCAGCGCGGCGAGCTCAGCTTCGGACGCCGGCGAATGGCAGTCGCGACGGTAGTCATCGAGCGACAGCGGCAGCGGCGCGACCAGCGGCAGGCCGAGGGCCAGCGCACGACGCGCGACGAGGCGATCGCCGCCTTCAGCCAGGCCGGACATCACCGCGACGGGAAGCGCCGGATGGGTGGCCTGCATCCGCCGCAGGAAAGCGTCGACCGCGGCCTCGAGCGCGGGCACCTCGGCGTCGACGAGGTCGCGGTGCGCGGTGACACCGACGATCAGGCAGGCGGCCATCGGCAGCACGATCGATTCGCCGGGCCCCGGCGCGGACGTCGAGGAGCGGTCGCTGGCGCGCTGCGAGAGGGCGGGCATGGCCGTGCAGCCTACACCGGGCCGATACACTGCAGCGCATGCTCGTGGCCTTCCACAAACCGATGAACGTGCTGTGCCAGTTCACCGACCGCAGCGTGCCGCCGCGGCCGACGCTGGCCGGCTTCGGGCTGCCGAAAGGCGTGTACGCCGCGGGCCGGCTCGATTTCGATAGTGAGGGTCTGTTGCTGCTCACCGACGACGGCGCGCTGGTGGCGGCGGTTGCCTCTCCGAAGTTCGACTGGCCGAAGACCTACCTCGTGCAGGTGGAAGGCACGCCCGGCGATGACGCGCTGCAGCGCCTGCGCGGAGGCTTGGTGCTTAATGACGGACCGACGAAGCCGGCCGAGGTCGACGTGATCGACACCCCGGCATGGTTGCCGCCGCGCGTGCCGCCGGTGCGTGTGCGGCAGACCGTGCCCGACGCCTGGCTGCGGCTCACGATCCGCGAAGGCCGCAACCGCCAGGTGCGGCGCATGACCGCTGCGGTCGGCCTGCCGACGCTGCGCCTGGTACGCGAGCGCATCGGCGCGTATGCGATCGATGGGCTGGCGGCCGGGCAGTGGCGCGAGGTCGAGGCGCCCGAGCGGCCGACGCGGACGCGTCGCAGCGGCGCGCCGCAGACGCCGACGCGATCGACGCGACCGGAAGCAACGGCGCGGCCGGGCTTGATCCGGCCGTGGAAGCGCGACGGACGCTAGTCGGCGGTCGCCGACGCTTCGAGTTGGCGCTGCAGTCCGAGCCGGTCCGGCTGGATCCAGTACTCGACGATGCGACCGTCTTCGACGCGATAGACCGCGCTGGTGAGCTCCACGATTCGACGCCCCGTCGGCGCGATGCCCTCGACCTCGCGGAGATGCGTGCCGGTCTGTTGCCAGCGCGCGTAGACGCGTGGGCCGTCGGCCAGCAGTTCGACCACCTCGAAGTCGTAGGCGCCCCAGGTCGCCAGGAACTCGCGGACGTGGTCGGCATAGTTCTCGGGCGTCCGCTCGACGGTGGCTGGCGCTTCCGCAAGGAGCTGGTGCGCCAGAACCCGTGGCGCCAGGTAGTCGGCAGCGCGCTCGGGATGCTTGCCGGAGCGCACCTCCTCAAGGAAGCCGAGAACGACGTCGCGCGGCGTCGTCTCCGCGGTCGAAGCGGCTGCCACCGTCGTGGGTGGCAGGGCCGGAAGCAGCGCCGCGAGCATGACTGCCATCGTCTTGTGTCGCTTAGAGGCCTGCTCAAGGCGGCGAAGGGTGGCTGCAGGCGGCGCGCGGCGCGAAAAAAGCTCGCTGAATGCACCGCAAGCGGTACTCGGCGAACAACGGGAATCGATGACTGGCATGGGTGATCTCCGCTTTTCCCCGAACATTCGGGCACCGAGATCGTGGTTGCTCGCGTGTCTGTCGACCAGCGATGATCCGTCCACCCAGGTTTTAGATTCCTTCAAGGTGTGCCGTGTCCCGAACCCCGTTTGCAGGCCTGCGTGCCTTCGTCGACGTCGTCCGCTACGGCAGCCTTTCGGCCGCAGCCGGGCACCAGCACCTCACCGTCAGCGCGCTCAGCCACCAGATGAAGGCGCTGGAAGGGCGGCTTGGCGGCGCATTGCTGCAGCGCGGCTCGCGCGGTGTCACGCCGACGCCGGCCGGCCAGCGGCTGTTCGCCGCGATCGAGCCGGCGTTCGCGGTGATCGACGCGGCGTCGCAGGCGCTGGGCGCGCGCCGCGCGCATGTGCTCACCCTCAGCGTGCTGCCGTCGATGGCCTCAGGCTGGCTCATTCCGCGCCTGGGCCGTTTCGTCGAGGCGCATCCGCAACTCGAAATCAACCTGCGATCCGACACAGCGCTGGTCGATTTCGACCGGCAGCCGGACATCGACGCCGCGCTCCGCTTCGGAGCCGGTAGCTGGCCTGGCCTGAACGCGACGCTGCTGTTCGGCGACGCGCTCGCGCCGGTCGCCAGCCCGGAACTCCTCGCCGCGCGCCGCTGGCGCGCCGGCCAAGCGATCGATTCGCTGCCACTGCTTGGCGATCCCGGAAAGCGCTGGGTGGACTGGTTCCGGCTGGAAGGGCGCGATAGATCGGTGCGATGCGTGGCGACCTTCGCCGATTCCGAGAGTCTCCATCGTGCGGCGGTCGAGGGTGTCGGCGTGGCGCTGGCGCGCCTGAGCCTCACACAGTCGCTGGTGGCCGCCGGGCGCTTGCGCGTGTTGTCGCGGCGCCGACTGCCCTCGCCGTACGCGCACTATCTCGTCGTCCCGGCGCGATCGGCCGACCATCCCGGCGTGCAGGCCTTGCGCGCTTGGCTGCTCGCCGAGGCCGCGTCGCACACGTTCAGCGCGAAGGCGGCTCGGCAAGCCGCGCCGCCTGCCACCAGCGCGCGAGGCGCCCCAGCCCGTCGGCCACGCTGACCTGCGGCACGTAGCCGAAGTCGCGCTTGGCCGCCGACAGGTCGTACCAGTGCGGCGTGGCGAGCTGCTCGGCGACGAAGCGCGTCATCGGCGGCTCGCCCTTCAGCGGCAGCGTCGACCACAGTGCCTCGCACAGGGCGCCGGCTGCGTACGCGACGCCGAAGGGCACGCTGGCCTCGACGCGCGGCTCGCCGGCGGCCATCAGCAGGCCGTTGACGATTTCGCGCACCGGCTGCGGCTCACCGTTGCTGATGAAGTAGGCCTTGCCCGCGCAGGCGGCCCCGGGCGCCAATGCGGCGAACGCCTTCAGGTGCGCGTCGGCGGCGTTGTCGACATAGCTTGTGTCCATCCGGTTGTGGCCGCCGGCGATGAAGCGCAGCCGTCCGGCGCGCGCGCGCTCGACGAGGCGCGGCAGCAGGTTGGTGTCGCCGGGGCCCCAGATCAGCCGCGGCCGCAGTGCAAGGGTGCTCAACGTGCCGCCGTCGGCGATCGCGCTGCCGTTCGCCGCCAGCACCGCCTTCTCGGCGATCTGCTTGGTGCGCGGGTAGGGCGCCTTGAACGATGGCGCGTACGGCGTGGTGATTTCGTTGCCGCCCTCGCAGGGCACGCGGCCGTTGTGCGCCACGCTCGGCGTCGAGGTGTAGACGAGGCGCGCGATGCCGTGCTGCCGGCAGGCGGCGAGCACGTTCGCGGTGCCGGTCACGTTGGCGTCGATGTAGCTCTGCTCGCTGCCCCAGTGCCCGGCCTTGGCGGCGTTGTGGAACACCGCGTCGACGCCTTCGAGCGCGCGCAGCACGTGCGCCGCGTCGGCGAGGTCGCCGAGACGTTGCTCGACGCCGAGCGCATCCAGATCGGCCGAGCGCCGCCGCTGCGTGCTGACGACGGTGTGGCCCTGGGCCAGCAGGCCGCGGCAGATCGCCTGGCCGAGGAAGCCGGCGCCGCCGGTCACGAGGATCTTCATGGTCGGTGGCTCATGCGGGATCGCGCCGCTCAGTGCAGCACGCCGCGCAGTTCGCTCTTCGCCCATTCGGCGAGCTGCTCGCGACCGATCTTGGCGTTGTGGCGAATGTCCACCGGGAAGCCCGGATGGCGCAGGAAATGGTGGATGCGCGCGGTCTTCGGGTCGCGCATGGCGAGACGCTCAAGCTCCGCCTGCACGTGCACCCACTCCGAGTCCGGCACGCCGGGCTTGAGCTCGACGCAGAGCACCGGCGCCTGCAGGCCGCGCAGGCCGACACCGACCAGGGCCGTGCGCGCGACGCGTCGGTGGGTGTTGAAGATCGGTTCGATCTGCTCGGTCGTCATCAGGCCGCCGGCGGTCTCCACGCGGTGACCCTTGCGCCCACAGAACCACAGCCGGCCCTCGGCGTCGAAATAGCCGAGATCGCCCATGCGGTGGACGATGCGCTCGTCGCGAGCGCCGATGCGCTCGCGGATCTTCGCCATCCGCGTCGCCTCTGGCCTCGCGAAGTATTCGTCCGTGGTACTGGGCCCAGCGACGGTGATCTCGCCGATCACGCCGGGGCCGACGACGAGCTCATCGCGCCAGAACGCAATCGCGTCGTCGAGGATGCGGATGATGCGGACGCTGTTGGCAGCGACCGGGCGCCCCACGCACGTGCCGGCACCGCTTTCCGTGGCTTCGCGCGTGGTCTCGAGTTCGCGGGCTTCGATCACCGCCACCGGCAGGCACTCCGTGGCGCCGTAGGGCGTCCAGAACTGCGCGTCCTCCGGCAGCAGGCGGCGCATCGTCGACACCACGTCGGGCGGCACTGGCGCGCCGGCCGAGGTGACGCGCTGCAGCGTCGGCAGCGGCTCGCCGTGCTCGGCGAGGACGCGCATCAGCGCCGGCGAACCGAACAACTGCGTGACGCCGAAGCGGCGGATGGCGTCGTGCAGCTTGCGCGGATCCGCCTTGGCGGGCCGCGTCGGGTCCATGTCTGGGATCACCGACGTGAGGCCGAGCGCCGGGTCGAACAGCGCGAACGGCGGGAAGGTCGGCAGGTCGACGCCGCCCGGCACGATGCCGAAGGCGTCGCGCAGCAGATCGATCTGCGCGATGAAGTGACGATGCCGGTACACCACGCCTTTCGGCACGCCGGTCGAGCCGGAAGTGAACAGGATTGCGGCCACTTCGTCGCCATGCGTGTCGGCGAGCATGGCCGTGGCTTCGCCGCGCGCGGCCTTGGCGGCCAGCAGCGCCACGCCCTTGCGCTCGAGGCGCGCCAGCGTTTCGCCGCGCCACAGTGGCCAGGCGCGGGTGCCGACAGTGATGACTCGGCGGATCGTTTTCCGGCCCCAGCCGAACATGCGGCGCGCGAACTGCGCCAGCGGGATGCCGATGAAGGCCTCCGGCGCGGCTTCGTCGAGGCATTGCTTCAGCGCCGAGCGGTCGATACCCGGATCGACCAGCACGGGCACCGCGCCCAGCTTGAACAGCGCGAACATCAGCAGGAAAAACTCTGGTGACGGCCGCACCATCACGACGGTGCGCATACCACGGCGAATCCCGTAGGCCTGCAGGCCGGCGGCGATCGCGTCGGAGCGCGCATCGAGTGCGCCGTAGGTCAGCACCACGTCGTAACGCGCGACGCCGGTCGGGCCGGTGCCGCCGGGGCAGCGCATCGCCGGCTGTTCCGGGCGCTCCGCGGCAATGCGCGGCAGCACGGCCGCGATATTCGCGGCGTGGGGCGTGGCGGAGGGCGCGGTGGCGGCGGAACTCATCGGCCCATCATCGGACGACGGGCGGTGCTCACGCCGTGAGCGGGTGGGTGTCGAGGAAGCGGCGGATCGCCGGCACCAAAACGGCGTGCTTGTCCTCCAGCACGTAGTGGTGGGCATCCTCGAAAGCCATCACCTCGGCCTTCGGCAGCGCGCGGGTGAACCCGTCGAGGAAATGCTTGTCGAACACGAAATCCTGCAGGCCCCAGCCGATGAAGGCCGGGCGGTCGGCGTACTCGGCGAGCGTGCGGCCGGCTTCCTCGACGAAGGCCCAAGCCTTGTCGCGCGGCTCCAGCGGGATGTCCTGCACGAAGCGCAGCGTCGCGATGCGGTTCTTCCACGAGTTGTACGGGGCGACGTAGGCGGCGCGCACCTCGCGCGACACCCGGGTCGACACGCACTGGTCGATGGTGCCGGCGGCGAAGGCGTTGAAGCCGCGGATCAGCAGGGCGCCGATGTTGTAGTTGCGGCCGAGTTGCAGCTGCCAGGGCAGCGGCTTCTCCTTCGGCAGCGGGAAGGCGGCGGTGTTGGTGATGACCAGGCGCTTCACCAGCCCGCGGCGCTTCAGCGCCCAACCGAAGCCGATCATGCCGCCCCAGTCGTGCACCGCGAGCGTGATCGGGCCATCGATGCCGAGGTGTTCGAGCAGTTTCTCGACGTCCTCGATCCGCGACTGCAGGGTGTAGCGGTAGTGCTCGTCGTCCGGCTTGTCCGACAGGCCCATGCCGACGTGGTCCGGCACGATGCAGCGGTAGCGATCGCGCAGGCCGAGCACGAGGTGCCGCCAGTAGAAGCTCCACGACGGGTTGCCGTGCAGCATCAGCACCACCTCGCCGTCGCGCGGGCCCTCGTCGAGATAGCTCATCGCGATGCCGGCGCCGCGATCGAAGCGTTGCGGCGTGAAGGGGTAGTCGGGGAACGGGAGGTCGGAAAGCGCCATCGGAGTCCTTCGGTATCGCGCGGCAGGCGGGTCGTGCCGGGCGGGCCGCTTCAATAACGAGGGCCGGTTACCCGGCCCTCGCGTCGCATCGTTCGGCGTGTGGCCTTACCAGACCACTTCCGCCATCGAGCAGTTCAGGCCGGAACCGATGCCGAGCAGGGCGATGCGCTTGCCCTTCTTCAGGCGGCCCATCTCCTTGAGCTTGGATAGCACGATCGGCACCGAGGCCGGGCCGATGTTGCCGTGCTCGTGGAAGATCGTCAGAACCTTCTGCGGGTCGATGCCGAAGGTCTTCAGGAAGGCTTCGGTGTGGGCGCGCGAGATCTGGTGGATGACGAACTCGTCCATCTCCTCCACGGCCCAGCCCAGCGCCTGCTTGGCGGCCAGGAAGGTGAGCTGGGCCAGCTTGATGCCCTCGATCAGCAGCATCTTGGTGTCGGTGACCATGCGGTCGAGGTTGCCGCGGCACAGGTGGCTCCACTGCGTCGCCGCGCGGGTGACGCCGCCGCGGTACTGCGGGCCGTCCGGCACCAGCTCGCGGCGCGCCAGCACCATGGCGGCGGCGCCGCAGCCGAGCGTTAGGCTGGCGAACTCATTGCGGAACTCGTCGTGGGTGATGCCTTCGCGGTTCAGGCGCTCGATCGTCTTCTGGTAGACGACGTTGGCGTTCTCGGCGTTGACGATCAGGGCGTAGTCGATCTCACCGCGCTCGATCATCCGACCGGCGATGTCCATGCCGTTGATGAAGGCGAGGCAGGCGTTGGCGACGTCGAAGTTCTGGCAGGTGTCCGCCAGGCCGAGCTGGCCCGACACGATTGAGGCCACCGAGGGCTCAAGAAAATCGCGCGACACCGAGGTGTTGATCAGGATGCCGATTTTGGCCGGGTCGATGGCGGCCTCGGCGATCGCCTTGCGGGCCACGTCGGTGGCGGCATCGGCGGTCGGCTTGCCTTCGTCCCACAGCCGGCGCGAGTTGATGCCGGCGACATCGCGCAGCACATCGGTCTTGATGCCGAGGCGGTCGAGGGTCGGCTTCAGGCGCAGGTTGATCTCGTCCGACGACAGCGCGTGCGGCGCGTCGATATGGGCGAGACCGGCGATCGAGACGTGCTGGAACAGCATGGGCAGGGACCCGGAGGAAACGAACGGCGGAGTTTAGCGCAGGGCCGGGCGCCCCGCTTCCGGAGACGGCGCGGGGTGCCCCGGCGCCGCGGTGGGACGCGCCCGCCGCCGATCTGGCCTGCCCGTGGCGGCCTTACTCCTCGCGCAGCGGGACGACTTCCGCCTCGTCCTCGGGCAGCGCCTCGACGCGGGGGCCGGTGGCCGCCGGGCTGTTGCCGACGGCACCCCCGCAGCGAAAGGCCGCCCAGCGCTGCTCGCCGTCCATCGGCTCGCCGAGCGGCTGCACGGTGTCGGCGCCGAGGCCGGGGGCCTCGTTGCGGGCCAGCACCTCGAGCTCGTCACGCACCTTCAGGTCGTTGCGCTCGAGCGGGCCGACACTGTCCTTGACCGACACGCCGATCTCGCCGCGCTTCTCGCAGCTGAGCGGCTGGCCGGCGGCGGCGACGCGGATGGACTGGCCGCCCGGCTGGATCTGCACGAAGGTGCAGGCCGACAGGCCGACGGCGAGGGTGGCGATCAGCAGAAGGCCGGGAATCTTGCGCATCGGGGCTCTCCAAGGTGTTCAGGAATGCGAACGCCCGGATTGTGCCGGGCGTTCGATAAATCGGCGATGAGCCCGGCCGGCGGGTGCCGGCCGGGCGCGGGTCCGGCTCAGCGCCCGGCGGTGGTTTCGCCGACCGGGTTGCCGTCGCTGTCGATGACGCGCACCTCGCCAAGACCCAGGCCGCGCACTTCGGCCTCGATCTTCGACAGGTCGCCGACCACCACCCAGGTCAGCGCGTTGGGGTCGAGCGTCTTCGCCGCGGCGTTGACCGCCGCCGGGTCCAGCGCTTCGATGCGGCCACGGCGCACCTCCACCCAGTTGTCCGGGCGGCCGTAGCGGACGATGCCGCCGATCTGGCCGAGCACCGCGTTGGCCGTCTCAAACGAGCCTGGCAGGCTGCGGATCTCGGTGGCCTGGATCTTGGCGACTTCCTCGGCGGTGGCCGGTTCGGTGCCGGCCGCGTAGGCCGCGATCTCGCGCTGCATCTCCTTCAGCGCTTCGCCGGTCTTGTCGATCTGCACCGGCGCGAAGGCGATCCACGGGCGCTGGCCCTTGGCGCCGGCGGTGAAGCTGTAGGCGCCGTAGGCCCAACTCTTCTCCTCGCGCAGGTTCATGTTGAGGCGCGAGGTGAACTCACCGCCGAGCACCGAATTCGCGAAGTCGAACTCCACCGAACGCTCGTCGGTCGTCGACGGCGCGAGCTGGCCGGCGAGGATCGTGGCCTGGATGGCGCCCGGCTGGTCGACGAGGAAGATGCGCGGCTGGGTCTGCAGGGCCACCGGCGCGATCGCCGGGGTCGGCACCGGCGTGGCCGGTGCCTGCCAGTCGCCGAAGTGCTTCTCGAGCAGCGGGGTGATGGCTGCCAGCGTCGTGTCGCCGACGATGATGAGCGTGGCGTTGTCCGGGCGGACGAAGTCGGCGTGGAAGGCTTTCAGGTCGTCAATGGTCAGCGAGGCGATCGAGGTCTCGGTGCCGGTGCCGGAGAACGGAATGGCGTACGGGTGGCCTTCGCCATACATCAGCGGCGGCAGCAGGCGGTTGGCCAGCGCGTTCGGCCGGGCCTTCTCCTGCTGGATGCCGGCCAGCCACGTCGCGCGCACGCGCTCGACGTCGGCTTCCGCGAAACGCGGGCGGCGCAGCATGTCGGCGTACAGCCCGATCGACGCGTCGAGGTTCTCCGTGAGCGCCGACAGGAAGGCGTTGCCGCCGTCGAGGCTGGCG
>JBOFQO010000077.1:0-9134 GCA_051660925.1 Silanimonas sp.
GAAGGGGAGGTCTGGCGCCTCGGTGTGGGTCGACCAGGGGAGGGATCGATTCCACGGCAACGGACGTTGCATCCGTTGCGTGACATCTGACCACCGGCGATCTGAGAAGTTCGTGAACCCCAGCGCGATTCCCGGGAAAGGTTCAGGAGTGATTCACCGCTTTGTCGTCGAAGCGTGACGGAATCGCTAGCCGGCCGTGACGGCGCCAGAAAAACCGCATTAGTGCGGCCATCGGGCGATCCGCTGACGTCCGGCTCGACGATCCCGCCACGCCGCGGCGCGCTGTCAATGCGCTTCATCCCAGCTGCGCCCGACGCCGGCTTCGACCAGCAGGGGTACGCGGAGTTCGGCGGCGGCCTGCATCAGACGAAGGATCTCAGGCCTGGCCTCATCGACGAAATCGGCATCGACTTCGAACACCAGTTCATCGTGCACCTGCATCAGCATCGCGATGCGATCGGCGCGCGGCACGGTCCATGCGTCCACCGTGACCATCGCGCGCTTGATGATGTCGGCGGCCGTCCCTTGCATCGGGGCGTTGATGGCCGCGCGTTCGGCGCCGGCACGCTGTGCCTGGTTGCGCGAGCGGATCTCGGCGAGGTGGAGTCGGCGGCCGAATACCGTCTCGACGTAGCCCTTCTCCTTGGCCTGTTCGCGCGTGCGGTCCATGTAGGCGCGCACGCCCGGATAGCGGCTGAAGTAGAGGCCGATGTAGTCCTGCGCCTGACCGCGGTCGATGCCGAGCTGGCGTGCGAGGCCGAAGGCGCTCATGCCGTAGATCAGGCCGAAGTTGATGGCCTTGGCCGCGCGGCGCTGCTCGCCCGTGACTTCGGCCAACGGCGCGCCGAACACCTCGGCGGCGGTGGCCTTGTGCACGTCGAGGCCGTCAGCGAAGGCGCGCAGCAGGCCGGCGTCCTCGGAGAGGTGGGCCATGATGCGCAGCTCGATCTGCGAATAGTCGCAGGCGAGGATCACGCGGCCCTCGGGTGCGATGAAGGCCTGGCGGATGCGCCGGCCTTCCGACGTGCGGATCGGGATGTTCTGCAGGTTCGGGTCGTTCGACGACAGCCGCCCGGTAGCGGCACCCGCCTGGTTGTAACGCGTGTGCACGCGACCCGTGTGCGGGTTCACCGACTCCGGCAGTTTGTCGGTGTACGTGCTCTTGAGCTTGGCCAGACCGCGGTGCTCAAGGATCAGGCGCGGCAGCGCGTGCTGGTCGGCAATCGCTTCGAGCGCCTCCTCGTTGGTGCTCGGCTGACCGGTCGGGGTTTTCACTACCGCCGGCAGCTTGAGTTCGTCGAACAACAGGGCCTGCAGCTGCTTCGGCGAATCGAGGTTGAAGGCGCGGCCGGCGATGCCGTGCGCCTCCTGCTCGATGGCGTGCAGGCGCTTGGCGTGGTCGGCGCTCTGGCGCTTCAGCTCGGCGACGTCGATGCGAACGCCGGTGCGCTCCATCCGCGCCAGCACCGGCACCAGCGGCATCTCGATGTCGCGGTAGACCGACGCGAGTGCCGGCTCCGCCGACAACCGCGGCCACATCGCGACGCGCAGGCGAAGGGTGACGTCGGCGTCCTCAGCGGCGTAGGCCGTCGCGCGCTCGAGGTCGACCTGGTCGAACGTGATCTGCTTCGCCCCCTTGCCGCAGACCTCCTCGTACTTGATGGTCGTGTACCCGAGGTGCCGCTCGGCCAGCGCGTCCATGTCGTGGCGGTTCAAGCCGGCGTCGAGCACGAAGCTCATCAGCAGCGTGTCCTCGGCGTAGCCCTGCACGTCGATGCCGTGGCGCGCCAGCACCTCGATGTCGAACTTACCGTTCTGACCGAGTTTCGGCTTGGCGGCGTCTTCGAGCAGCGGCTTCAGCGCCTCGCGCACGGTCGCCCACGGCAGCTGTGCGGGCGCGCCGGCGTAGGCGTGCGCGACCGGGATGTAGCAGGCCTGTCCGATGGCGACGCACAGGCTCACGCCGACGAGATTCGCCTGCTGCGGATCGAGGCCGTCGGTCTCGGTGTCGAAAGCGATCAGCGGTGCGGCCTTGAGCGCCTCGACCCAGGCGCCGAGCTGCGCCTCACTGAGCACGCACTCCACCTCGCCCTTCGCCGACAGCATCGGGTCGATCGGCGCCACGGGCGTGGCTTCACCACCGCCACCGAAGCCGCGCGGCGCACTGCGGGCCGCCGCGCCGCCGCTTGACGTGCCCGCGCCGCCGTTCGCACCGTCCAGCTCGCGGGCGGCGGCATGGAAGCCGTAGCGCTGGAACAGTCCGCGCAGGACCTCGACATCGCGCGGCCGCAACGCCAACTCGACGGGGCCGCGATCGAGCGTGACGTCGGTCTTGATGGTCACGAGCTGCCGGTTCAGCGGCAGGCGCGGGAGGGCCGCGCGCAGGTTCTCACCGATCTTGCCGCCGACCTTGTCGGCGTTCGCGATGACAGCATCGAGCGAGCCGTACTCGCCCAACCACTTCGCCGCGGTCTTCGGGCCGCACTTGTCCACGCCGGGCACGTTGTCGACGGCATCGCCCATCAGCGACAGGTAGTCGATGATCTGGTCGGCGCGCACGCCGAACTTCTCGATCACGTCGGCGTCGTTCGCGAGCTTCGAGCCGCTCATCGTGTTGACGAGGGTGATGCCGGGGCGGACGAGCTGGGCGAAGTCCTTGTCCGAGGTCGAGACGGTGACCTCGAGGCCCTGCGCCGCGCCCTGCACCGCCAGCGTGCCGATAACGTCGTCGGCCTCGACACCCGAAACACGCAGGAGTGGAAAACCCAGTGCCTCGACGATGGCGATCATCGGCTCGACTTGCGCACGCAAGTCGTCGGGCATCGGCGGGCGGTTGGCCTTGTACTGCGGGTCGAGGTCGTCGCGGAAGGTCGGGCCGGACGCGTCGAGCACGAAGGCCGCGTGTTCCGGCGCCTCCTTCAGTGTGGCGCGCAGCATGTTGACGACGCCGAACAGCGCACCGGTCGGCGTGCCATCCGGGGCCGTCAGCGGCGGCAACGCGTGGAAGGCGCGGTACAGGTAGGACGAGCCGTCGATAAGGACGAGGCGCGGCATGGTTGGTGTCCGGTTCGGCGAGGGGCGGATTGTATCGGCCTCAGCGGCGGTGCCATCCTCGCGCGTCGCCACAGCGCGGGAGGGCGCATGAGCCAACCATTGGAACCGACCACGGGCCGCAGCCCGGCGACGCTCGCCATGCCGGCGGCACGGCGCGTCCTCGACGCCCTCGCCGAGGCCTGCGGGCAGGTCGCCGCGGTGGGCGCGACCACCATCGTCGCACTGACCGCCGGTCTGGTGCTGGCCTTCAGCCTCGACTCGGGCTCGACGAAGGTGCAGGACCTCGTGCTCTGGCTCAACGCCGGCCTGGTGATGCTGGGCCTGGGCTACGCACTGAAGTCCAAGGCCCATGTGCGCATCGACGTGTTCTCGTCGCGCTGGAGCGAGCGAACGCGCGCTCGCGTCGAGCTGCTCGGCATCGCGGTGCTGCTGCTGCCCTTCTGCGCCGCGCTGTTCTGGCTGAGCCTCGACTACGTGGCGATGAGCTGGGCGGTGCGCGAGCGCTCGGCGAGCAGCGGCGGACTGGTCGGGCTGTACCTTGCGAAGACCCTGCTGCCCGTCGGCGCGACGCTGCTGGCCTTGCAAGGCATCGCCGAAGCCCTGCGCACGCTGCCGGTAGCGCTGGGCCGCGACGCGAATCCGACCGCGGCGAACGCCTCGGAGCGCGGCGCATGAGCCTGCACGACCAGCACATCCTGATGCTCGTCCTGCTGCTGCTCGGTCTGTGCGCGGGGCTGGCCAGCGGTTTCCCGGTGGCCTTCGTGATCGGCGGCGTGGCCCTGCTGCTCGCCGGCCTCGGCACCCTGCTCGGGAACTTCGACCCGAGCTTCCTGCAGGCACTGCCGAACCGGCTGTTCGACACGCTGACGAGCCAGACCCTGCTGGCCGTGCCGCTGTTCGTCTACATGGGCGTGATGCTCGAACGCAGCCAGCTCGCCGAAGCCCTGCTGACGCGCGTGGCAGCGCTGTTCGGGCAAAGGCGCGGCGGCCTCGTTGTCGCGGTGATCCTCGTCGGTGCCATCCTCGCGGCCAGCACCGGCATCGTCGGCGCCACCGTGGTGACGATGGGCCTAATCTCGCTGCCGGTGATGCTGCGCGCCGGCTACGACCCGAAGCTGGCCACGGGCGCCATCGCTGCGTCCGGCACGCTGGGTCAGATCATCCCGCCCTCGATCGTGCTCGTGCTGCTCGGCGACCAGCTCGGCAACGCGTACCAGCGCGCGCAGCTCGCCGCCGGCAACTACGCGCCGGACACCGTGTCGGTCGGCGACCTGTTCGCTGGCGCGCTACTGCCCGGCCTCGGCCTGGTGGTGCTGTATCTCGGCTACGCGCTCTACGTCGCGTGGCGGCACCCGGAACGGGCACCCGCCCTGCCCGACGCCGTGCGGCCCTCGCTGTTCGAGATCGCGCGCGACGTGCTGCCAGCGCTCGGCCTGATCGTGCTGGTTCTGGGCTCGATCCTCGGCGGGTTCGCCACCCCGACCGAGGCCGCCGCGGTCGGCGCCGTCGGTGCCAGTGGGTTCGCCGCGCTGCGTGGCCGGCTCACGCTGAAGCGCTTGCACGAGGTCGCACAGGAGACCGTGAAGGTCAGCGCGATGGTCTTCGCCATCCTGTTCGGCGCAGCGCTGTTCTCGCTGGTGTTCCGCGGCTACGGCGGCGACGACCTCGTGCACGAACTGCTCACCGGTCTGCCCGGCGGCGCCAACGGGGCCGTGCTGCTGGTAATGCTCCTGATGTTCCTGCTCGGCTTCGTGCTCGACTTCATCGAGATCGTCTTCATCGTCGTGCCGATCGTCGCCCCCGTGCTGTTCGCGCTCGGCGTCGACCCGGTGTGGCTCGGCGTGATGATGGCGGTGAACCTGCAGACCAGCTTCCTGACGCCGCCCTTCGGCTTTGCGCTGTTCTACCTGCGCGGCGTCGCGCCGCCCAGCATCCCAACGATGGCGATCTACCGCGGCGTGGTGCCCTTCATCGCCTTGCAGCTGCTCATGCTGCTGATCCTGTGGTTCGTGCCGGCGCTGGCGACGTGGCTGCCAGGCGTGCTGTACGACTGAGGTCGCACGGCGCTCAGCCCGACAGCGTCACGCCCGGCAGCGACAGCACGTAGTCGGCCCCCATCAGCATCGACGGCGTCTTGAAGCCGGGCTCGGCGGGGCCCTGCAGCAATCGCGCGGTGATGCCAAGGGCGGCGGTGACGGTGACGTCGTAGCCGTTCGGCGTGCGCAGCTGGCGCTTCAGCTCTCGGCCGTCGGCGGTACGCGCCTCGCCCCAGACCAGCGTGTCGGTCTTGCCGCGCTTCGACTCGGACGGACCGCGCACGGTCTTCTCGACGCGCGCCTTCATGAAGCGCTGCACCGGCCCGAGGCCGAGCAGCGGCTGCACGAGGCGCAGGCGCTTGACGCGGCCGATCACCGCCGGCGGCACCGCCATGTAGACCTCGATGTCCGGGATGCCGGTCGACAGGTAGGCCGTGTAGACGTCGCCCCAGGGAATCGTCATCGCGCTGCGCGGCTCGCCGTCGCGGTCGAAGGTGCGGTGCTTCCAGGCCAGCGGCACTTTCTTCATCTCGCCGCCGATGCGCGCCCGGCCGCCCTTGCCCAAGCCTTCGACGCTGGTCTTAGCGGTGCCGGGGCTCGGGCCGCCGCCGGCTTCGAAGGCCAGCACCAGCGACGTCGCCTCAGGCAGGTCGCGCTTCAGCATCGCCGACAGGCAGTCGGTGGGCACCACGTCGAAGCCCGATCCGGGCAGCACGACGATGCCGGCCTGCTTGGCGCGCGCGTCCTGCTGGTGGCAGTGCGCGAACACGTCGATCTCACCGGTGATGTCGAGGTAGTGCGCCTTCGCGCGCAGGCAGGCCTCGAGCATCGGTGCGCAGGTTTCCGAGAACGGGCCGGCGCAGTGCAGCACCAGGGTGACGCCGCGCAGGCCAAGGTCGAGCGCCGAGGGCTCAAGGCCGAACACGCGCACCTCGAGGCCGCCGAGCTCGTGGCCCATCGCTTCGAGCTCCTCGCGACGGCGGCCGGCGAGGATCGGTTTCATGCCGCGCGCCACCGCTTCCTTCGCCATCAGCCGGCCGGTGTAGCCGTTGGCGCCGTAGATCATCCAGGTCATCGCGTCGTCTCCGTCAGCCGCGGCGCATCAGCGCGGCGGTCTCGACCAGCTTGTTGAAGTACCAGTTCGGGAACCAGCGCTTGATGCGCCAGCGCATCGGCTCGTGCTTCGTGGGCAGCACCAGGAAGGTGCGCGCTTCGAGCGCCGCATAGGTCGCGTCGGCGACGGAATCGAGTGTGTCTGGGCTCTTGTCCATCATCCGCGAGGCCATGCCGCGGACCTTGGCGTCGCCGTGGAAGTTCTCCAGCAGATTGGTGCGAAAGAACGCGGGGCACAACACCGAGACATCGACGCCGCTGCCGTGCATCTCGGCCCGGAGCTGCTCGGAGAACGCGACCACGCCGGCCTTCGCCACGCCGTAGCTCATGATCCCCGGCGCACCGGCGAGCCCCGCGAAGCTCGCGGTGCTGACGACATGGCCGCGACCGCGCTCGACCATGCCGGGCAGGAAGGCCAGCGTGCCGCGCACGACGGACAGCAGGTCGACGTCGATCAGCCGCCGCCACTCGGCCATGTCGGTGCCGAGCAGCGGGCCGCCGCTGGCGATGCCGGCATTGTTGATGAGCACGTCGATGCCACCGATCGCCGCGTCCACGGCCGCCTTCAGCGCCGCGATGGAGGCGTCGTCGCCAACGTCGGCCTGGAAGGCGAGATGACCGTCACCCGGCAGACCGGCCGCTGCGGCCTGCGCGCGGACGAGGTCGATGTCGACGATGAGCAACTGCGCGCCGCTGCGGGCGTAGCGCTGCGCCAGCGCGAGGCCGAGGCCGCTGCCGCCGCCGGTGATCAGCACGCGCGCGCGCGCGGAAGGGGCGGGGTTCGTCGAGCCAGCGGCCATCGGCAGTCCGTACGGAGGGGTGTGGTAGGTTCGCGAGCCTAACGCACAGCGCCCCATCCGATGGAGTGAATGATGAATGACGCCGCCCCGAACGCCGCTTCGAGCCCCGCCCTGTTTTCGCTCGCCGGCCGCACGGCGCTGGTCACCGGCGCCTCGCGCGGCATCGGCGAATCGATCGCCCATCTGCTCGCCGCGCAGGGCGCGCATGTGATCTGCAGCAGCCGCAAGCTCGACGCCTGCGAGGCCGTGGCGCAGGCCATCCGCGCCACCGGCGGCAGCGCGGAAGCGCGGGCGGTGCACATCGGCGACCCGGCCGCGATCGAATCGCTATTCGCGGCGCTCGATGCCGAAGGAAAGATCGTCTCGCTGCTGGTCAACAACGCCGCGGCCAACCCGTACTTCGGGCCGATGGTCGACATGGACCTCGTGGCTTATGAGAAGACCGTCGAAGTGAACCTGCGCGGCTACTTCTGGGCCACCGTGCAGGCCGCGAAGCGCATGGCCAAGGCCAGCGGTGGGTCGATCGTCAACGTCGCGTCGGTCAACGCGAAACGCCCGGCGCCGGGCCAGGGCATCTACTCGATGACCAAGGCCGGCATCGTCAACATGACCGAAGGCTTCGCGAAGGAGCTCGCCGCGCAGAAGGTGCGCGTCAACGCCGTGTTGCCCGGACTCACCGACACCAAGTTCGCGAGTGCCATCACCGGCAACCCGAAGATGATGGGGATGATGAGCCAGCTGATCCCGCAGGGTCGCGCCGCGCAGCCGGACGAGATCGCGCCGGCCGTGCTGTTCCTGCTCAGCGACGCGGCGAGCTACGTCACCGGGACGACGCTGACCGTCGACGGCGGCTATCTGGCCTGAGCGATGAAGGTCCTGCTGACCGGCAGCAGCGGGCGGATCGGCCGCGCTATCCACCATCGGCTTGTCCACGAGGGGCATGACGTCGTCGGCTACGACGTTTCTCCCTCGTCCACGGCATTCGTGGTGGCCGATCTGCTCGATCGGCGTGCTCTCGACCGAGCCGTCGATGGCTGCGACGCGGTCATTCACGTCGCCGCGCTGCATGCCCCGCACGTGGGCCTGCGCAGCGAGGCCGACTTCCAGCGCATCAACGTCGACGGAACGGCGCTGCTGGTCGATGCCGCGAAACGCGCTGGCGTCTCCCGCTTCGTCCTCACCAGCACCACCGCGCTCTACGGCGATGCGGCGACACCAGAAGGGCGAGCTGGCTGGGTGGACGAAGCCCTCGCGCCGGCACCACGAACCATCTACCACCGCAGCAAACTGGCGGCAGAAGCCCTGGCGAGGGATGCGGCGGGAACGGCGTTCGGCGTTGGCGTGATTCGCATGTCGCGGTGCTTCCCAGAGCCCGCTAACGTGATGGCGGCCTTTCGACTCCATCGCGGCGTGGACGCGCGTGACGTGGCGACCGCTCACGTGGCGGCACTTCGGCGCTGCGACACGCGCTTCCAACAGTACGTCATTTCCGGCAGCACCCCATTTGAGCGCGAGGATGTCGAGGCGCTCTGGCACGACGCGACGGCTGTTCTGCAACGACGAGCGCCTGCGCTCGTCGCGGCGTTCAAGTCGCGTGGTTGGCCGCTGCCGACGCGCATCGATCGCGTCTACGACCCCGCCCACGCGGTGGCGGAGCTCGGTTGGCGCCCGATGCACGGCGTCGACAGCCTCCTTCGGATGGCAGACGAGGACTCCGCTGAGGTGCTGCCAGCCAATGTCGATGGGCGCTGGTCGCCCGACTGAGTCCTACCCGTTCGGCTTCAAGCATCGCCCGAAAAACGCCTCGGTCGTCCTGTAGCGATGCAGCGCGTCGGCGCCGCGCAGGCCGTGCTTCGCGCCCGGGTAGGTCATCAGCTCGAAGGGCTGGGCGCGCTGCTGCAGGGCTGACATCAGCACCGTGGCGTTCGAGAACAGCACGTTGTCGTCGGCCATGCCATGGATCAGCAACAGCGGCTCGGTCAGGCCCTCGATGTGCGCCATCACGCGGGCCTGCTCGTAGCCGTCCGGATTCGCCTTCGGCAGGTCCATGTAGCGCTCGGTGTAGTGCGTGTCGTACAGCGCCCAGTCGGTCACCGGCGCGCCGGCCACGCCGCAGGCGTAGGCCTCGCGG
>JBOFQO010000078.1:0-1976 GCA_051660925.1 Silanimonas sp.
GTCAACGTGCAGCCCGCGCAGGTCGAGCCGCTGCGGGCGTTCCTCGCCTCGGAAGGCATCACCGACGCCGAGATCTTCCCGATGATCCGCGGCCGCTGGATCGAGAAGAACGGCGATCCGACCAACGTGCAGGCGCTGCCCGAGGGCGACGGTCGCGCGCGTCGCCTCGCCGAACGCGAGTTCAACCTGAGCACGGCGGACACGCTCGACGACAGCAACACGATCATCGAGGGGCAGTTCTGGGCCGCGCCGCCGACCCGCGGCAGTGTGCCGGCGCCCGGCGCGCCCGATGCCGCGACGCCGCCGGTCGAGTTCTCGGTCGAGCAGGGCTTGGCGCAGTCGCTGGGCTGGACGCTCGGCGACCGCGTCGCCTTCGATATCGCCGGCTCGCGGCTGGAAGGCGAGGTCACCTCGATCCGCGAAGTGAAGTGGGAAAGCGTGCGCCCGAACTTCTTCGTGCTGGTGTCGCCGGGCGCGCTCGAGGGCCTGCAGGGCAGCGCCATCACCGCCATCCACCTGCCGCCGGGCCGCGACGGGTTCACCCGCGCGCTGCTTGATCGCTTCGCGAATCTGTCGGTGATCGACGTCGACGCCATCCTCAAACAGGTGCGCAGCACGGTGGACCAGGTTTCGACCGTGGTCGAGGCGGTGTTTTTCGTCGCCCTGCTGGCCGGCGCGTTGGTGCTGCTGGCCGCCGTCGGCGCCAGCCAGGACGAGCGAATGCGCGAGGGCGCGGTGATGCGCGTGCTCGGCGGCAGCCGTCGCCAGCTGCGGCTGGCGCAGGCCGGCGAGTTCGCTGCGCTCGGGCTGATCTCCGGCCTCGTCGCGGCGATCGCCTCGACGGTGCTGGCCGGCGTTGTCGCCGTGCAGGTGCTCGAACTGCCGTGGACGCCGGACCCGCGCATGGCCGCGACCGGTGCGCTGGTCGGCGTCGTCGTCGCGCTGCTGGCCGGCCTGTGGGCCACGCGCAAGATCCTCGACGCGCCGCCCTCGGTCACGCTGCGGGAGTTGTAGCCGAAGCTCTGGCATCCTGCGTCGATGAGCCACGAGCCCTCATCGGCGCAGTCCGCCCCCGCCGAGGCCACGCCGCCGGAATCGACCTGGCAGGCGCTGCGCGCGGCCATCCGCGGCACCAATGCCGATTACACGAAGATCCCGCTGCGCCGCGCGGTGTTCCTGCTGTCGGTGCCGATGGTGCTCGAGCTGGTGCTCGAATCGACCTTTGCCGTGGTCGACATCTTCTTCGTCGCCAAGCTGGGCGCCTCGGCCGTAGCGACCGTCGGTCTCACCGAGACCCTGCTGTTCCTGCTCTACGCCATCGCGATGGGCCTGGCGATGTCGGTCACCGCGCTCGTGGCGCGGCGTGTTGGCGAGGGCAAGCCCGGCGAGGCTGCGCTGACCGCTGTGCAGGCGATCGCGGTCGCGGTGCTGGCCTCGGTGCCGTTCTCGGTGATCGGCATCGTCTACGCCGAAGACCTGCTGCGCCTGATGGGCGCCGACGCCTGGGTGCTCGAGAACGGCGTCGGCTACATGCAGTGGGCGCTGGGCAGCAACGCCGTGATCATGCTGCTGTTCGTCATCAACGCGATCTTCCGCGGCGCCGGCGACGCCGCGGTGGCGATGCGCGTGCTGTGGGTGGCCAACGGCATCAACATCGTGCTCGACCCGATCCTGATCTTCGGTTTCGGCCCGATCCCGGCGATGGGTGTCGAAGGCGCGGCCATCGCCACCACGATCGGCCGCGGCATCGGTGTGCTGATGCAAATCTGGTACCTCGTCCGCGGCAGCGAGCACCTGCGCGTGATGCGCTCGCACCTCGCCTGGCACGGCGACGTGGCCTGGCAGGTGCTGCGCACCTCGTTCGGCGGCATCGGCCAGATGATCGTCGCGATGACGGCCTGGATCTTCCTGATGCGTATCCTCGCGAGCGTCGGCAGCGAGGCCGTCGCCGCCGCGACGATCGCCATCCGCATCAT
>JBOFQO010000079.1:0-6119 GCA_051660925.1 Silanimonas sp.
CTTGGGCGGTCGCGCGACGCCAATACCCGCGACGAGGCGGGCAGACGCCGGATCAGCCCGGCAGGACGATTTCTTCGAAGTGGCGCCAGCGGATATCGAAGCCAGAGATGCAAGCCAAGTGGCCGAGCTTGCCGAGCACGATCTCCTGCAGCTTGCCGAACTTCTTCAGGTCGTAGAGGTGGTCACGCGGGGCGGAAACCGAGACACGGTTTCCGGAGACGCGCATGCGCAGGCTGGCGCGGCCGTTGTCGAGTTTCGCGTTCATCGGAGGTCTCCTGTTGCGGTGGGGGATGCGTGGGGTATCACGCACGGAGACCATCCCGCTTAGCGGCCTCATGGACCATCGGAGATCGTCGCGCTGGCGCCGGGTGCTTTTCGCAGGTGCGGCTAGGAATCCGCTTACCCTTGCTGTGCGCGCCACTCCCGTGGTGCACAGCCCTTGTGATCACGAAAGGCGCGCGCGAACGCCGCGGGGCTCGCATAACCGAGGCCGTCAGCAACGGCCGATACGGGGCGGCCGGCAAGCAGCTGCCGACACGCCATCTGCATCCGCCAGTCGGCGAGATAGGCCGCTGGCGAGCGGCCGATCACGCGCGAGAACGTCTCGGCGAAGGCGCTGCGCGACAGGCCGGCGGTGCGGCACATGCGCGACAGCGGCCAGTCCTCGCCAGGCGCCCGGTGCAGCGCGTTGAGCAAGGGGGCTAAGCGCGGGTGGGCGAGGCCGGCGAGCAACCCGGGATTGAGGCGCGCACGGCCGTCATCGGTGATCAGATGCCGCATCAGCTGCACCAGCACGACGTCGAACAGTCGATCAAGCACCACACGACTGCCGCAGCGCGCGCGGTCGGCCTCGGCGAAGAGCACGGCGAGCGTCGGCTCGAGCCCGTCGACTTCGGCCAGCGGCAGGATCACGACCGCGGGAAGCGCGGCGGCCAGCGGATGCTCGTCACCGCCGTCGAAGGCCAGCGTGGCGCAGAGGAAATCGGCACCGTCGACCGGCGGGTTGATGAAGGTGTGCCCGAAGGCGCGCGGGTAGAACAACAGCACGGGCGCGTGGACGACGCGCGCGTCGTCGGCCGCATCGCCGTGGCGCACGCTCAGTTCGCCGCTGCGCAGCACGTGCAGGAACGCGCGACCCGGCTGTGCGTCGAAGCGCGTGACGCCGCATAGCGCGCCGGCATGGAACAGCGAGGCGCGCACGCGGAAGGTGTCGAGGATCGGCGCAAGCCGGTCGAACGGGTCGGGGGCGCCGGACGCGGTCGGGTGGAGGGGTTTCGGTTCGAACATGTTCGGACGTTTGATCAATTAACATGGACTTTAGGACGCCTATCGTCCGGCTCGGTGGTGGATTCTGGCAACACCCGCCCACCACGGCGCGGGCCACCCACCGCAACGGAGTAACCCCCATGAGCCGACTTTCCCTGGATCGCGCCGCCCTGCCGGCCGCCAGCCAAGCCCACCTCGACGCCATCCAGCAGGCCTTCGGCACCGTGCCCGCGATGTTCCGCGCCGCCGCGCATTCGCCCGCCGCGCTGGCCAGCTTGTGGGGCGCGTTCGGCGCGCTCGGCGGTGGCCGCCTGCCGACCACGCTGACCGAAACGCTGGCTGTCGCCATCGCCAACCGCAACCAGTGCAGCTACTGCCTCGCTGCGCACACCGCGCTGGGTCGCAAGGCCGGCGTCGCCTCCGAGGCGCTCGTCGAGGCGCAGGCCGGCCGCTCCACCGATGCACGTACGGCCGCCGCGCTGCGCTTCGCGCTGGCCGTGGTCGAACGTCGCGGCCCCGTGTCCGACGCCGATTGGCGCGCACTGGACGATGCCGGCTTCACCACCGAGGAGCGCGTCGAGCTGCTGGCACACGTCGCGTTGAACGTGTTCACCAACTACCTCAACCTCGCCCTCGACGTGCCGGTGGATTTCCCCGCCGTGCCGCTGCGTCAGGCGGCCTGACGCCCCAGCCGAGGTTTCCAATGCCTACTGCGCTCGCCTTGCGACACGTTGCGTTCGAAGACCTCGGCCTGCTGGCCCCGTGGCTGATGGCCCGGGGCTGGCGGATCGCCTACCGCGACTTGGGCATTGACGCGCTGGACGACGCGGCGATGGACGCCGCGGATCTGCTCGTGGTGCTTGGCGGCCCGATCGGCGCCGAGGACGACGCGCGTTATCCCTTCCTCGCCGACGAGCGTCGGCTGATCGCGCGACGGCTGGCGCAGCGGCGACCGCTGCTCGGCATCTGCTTGGGCGCGCAGCTGATGGCTTCCGCGCTCGGTGCCCGCGTTCGGCCTATGGGTGCGGTGGAGATCGGTGTCTTTCCTCTGAGCGTTACCAACGCCGCCGTCGGTACGCCGCTGGCGTCGCTTGCCGGGAGGGACGTGCTGCACTGGCACGGCGACCGTTTCGAGCTGCCGGCCGGCATCGCTTCGCTGGCCGTGAGCGAGCGCTGCGACCACCAGGCGTTCATGGTCGGCACGACGGCCATGGCATGGCAGTTCCATCTGGAAGCCGACCCGTCGCGTTTCGCCGCGTGGCTGGTCGGGCATGCCGGCGAGCTCGCGCGCGCCGGCATTGATCCGGTGGCCCTGCAGCGTGACGTCGACGCGACGGCCGACGGCATGGCACGCGATCTCGACGCCGTCATGCGTGCGTGGTTCGACGTGCTTGGATTCCAATCACGTTGAAATGGAGCGACATGATGACCCTCGCCCCCGAGTGGCAGGTCTCGCAGTGGTTCAACGCACCGAAGGGCCTTTCGCTCGATTCGCTGCGCGGCCGCGTGGTGCTGCTGCACGCCTTCCAGATGCTGTGTCCCGGCTGCGTCTCGCACGGCCTGCCGCAGGCGGCGAAGGTGCGCGCGCTGTTCGATCCCAGCGACGTCGCGGTGATCGGCCTCCACAGCGTGTTCGAGCACCATGCGGTGATGGGCCCCGATGCTCTCGGGGTATTCCTGCACGAGTACCGCGTCGACTATCCCGTGGGCGTGGATGCACACGTCGCGGGTGACCCGTTGCCGAGGACGATGCGCGCCTACGGCTGGCGAGGCACGCCTAGCGTCACGCTGATCGATCGCGCGGGGCGGGTGCGTCTGAGCCACTTCGGTCGACTGGACGACCTGCAGCTCGGCGGAATGATCGGCCGATTGATCGCCGAAGCGGCCACGGCGGCCACGAGCGCCGCGGGCGGCAAGGGCCGCGCCGATGCCGTGGGCGGCTGCGACGCTGAGGGCTGCGCGCTGCCGCCTTGAGCCCTGCATCGCCGGTCTGGGTCGCCTTGCGGCTTGCAACCCCGTTTGGCGTCGTGCCACGTTCCACCGATCGTCGCAGCCCGCCGGGCTGCGTCTCCCCCGACGAACGAGGAGCGGATGATGCGTGCACGGGCGTGGATTCTGGCCGGCCTGCTGATGGCGGTATCGCTGATGGCCGCCTCGGGCGCGACCAGCGCCGTTGCTCCACCGCCGGGCCTGCAGGGCTGGGAGGCGTGGGTCACCGACCAGCAGGCGTTCCGCCGCTGCCCCCTGCAGGCGGGGCAAGCCGGCGGTGGCGAGCAGGAGTTCGACTGCGCGTGGCCCGGCGTGCTCGACGTGCAGGCCGACGCGAGCGGCGCGCGCTTCGCGCAGCGCTGGACGACCTATGCCGAAGCCTGGGTGCCGCTGCCGGGCAGCGATGAGCACTGGCCCCAGCAGGTGCGCGTCAACGGGGCCGCCGTGCCTGTCGTGGATCGTTCGGGACGGCCGTCGATCCGTCTGGGCGTCGGCGAGTGGCGCGTCGAAGGCGAGCTGCCGTGGGCGCAGCGGCCGCAGTCGGTGGTGGTCCCCCTCAGCATCGGTCTCGTGCGGCTCAGTGTTGACGGCCAACCGATCCTGCCCGTGCAGCGCAACGACGAGGCCCTGGTGCTGGGCCGCGGCGCGAGTGCCGCACCGGAGGCCGACGCGCTCGACGTGCGGGTGTTCCGTCGCGTGGATGACGGCCTGCCGGCCCTGCTGGAAACCCGCATCGAGCTGCGGGTGGCCGGGCAAGCGCGGGAACTCGTGCTCGGCCCCGTGCTGCCACCGGGCTGGGTGGCGACCGCCATCAGCGTCGACATGGGCTGGCCGGCGCGGGTGGATGCCGAAGGACGTCTGCGCGTGCAAGCCCAGCCGGACACCGCCGTGATCGCGCTGCAGTCCCGCGCGATTGCGCCCTTGGCCAGCGTTGCGATGCCGACGGTGCCCGCGCCGTGGCCGACGCAGGAGATCTGGAGCTATGCGCCAGCGCCGAGTCTGCGCGTCAGCGCGGCCACCGGCGCCACCCAGGTCGATCCGGCACAGGCCGGCGTGCCCGGCGACTGGCAGGGCCTTCCCGCCTTCGCGTTGGAGGCCGGCACGGCACTGGCGATTGAAGAGCGCTCGCGCGGCATTGGCGACGAGGCCGATGACCGCCTGACGCTGGACCGCAAGCTGTGGCTGGATTTCTCCGGCGCCGGCTGGACGCTGGTCGACGAGATCGGCGGCACCATGCGGCGCGGCTGGCGCTTCGACGCGCTGGCGCCGCTGACCCTGGAAAACGCCGAAGACAACAACGAGGGCACGCCGCTGCTGGTGACGGCGAGCGAAGGCGACCGTCGCGGGGTCGAATGGCGCAGCCAGAACGTCGCACTGGCCGCCGGCGCGCGGATCGAACCGGCTGCGCGTTCGCTGCCGGTCACGGGCTGGAACACGGAATTCGATGCCGTCAACACGACGCTGAACCTGCCGCACGGCTGGCGGCTGCTGGCCGCCCCCGGCGCCGACGAGGCCACAGGCACCTGGGTGTCGCGCTGGAGCCTGCTCGATCTGTTCATCGCCGCGGTGCTCGCGCTGTTCGCCTGGCGCCTGATGGGCGTCCCGGGTGCAGCGCTTGCGGTGGGCTATCTCGTGCTGTCGCGCGGCGAGTCCGGGGCACCGCTGTGGACGCTGGGCGCCGTGCTGGCGATCGCCCTGGTGGCGAAGGCGCTGCCCGAGGGCCGACTGCTGCGTTTCGCCCACGGCCTGCGCACGGCCGCCCTGGTGCTACTGGCGTTGGTGGCGGTGCCGTTCGCCGCGGACCAGTTGCGGCTGGCGCTGCATCCGCAGTTGGAAATGGCCGGTCACGGCGTTTACCCGGTCGAGTCGGCGGGCGGAATGGCCGCCGAGGAGCCCTATCTGCAAGAGCAGTCCGCCGAAGCGACAGACGCCGCGGCCGAGGTCGCGATGGCACCCGCACCACCGGCCGACTTCGCCGGTGGTGAGTCGCCCATCGTGGACAAGGTCGTTGTGACCGGCACGCGCGTCCGCCAGAGCGACCTCCTCGGCCACTACGCCAGCAGCACGGTCACGCAGGCCGGGCGCGGCATTCCGGACTGGGGCGGTGGCAGCAGCCATCGCCTGAGCTGGCGCGGCCCGATTACCGCGGAACAGTCGGTGCGCCTGTGGCTGCTGCCGCCCTGGGCCATGCGCACGTTGCGCGTCATCGCCGTGCTGCTGCTGGCGGCTTTGCTGCTGCGCCTCGCCGGAAAGCGCTTGCCGCTGCCGGGCCTGCGTCCGGCTGCGCCGGCCGCTGCGGCTCTACTGTTCTCAGTCGGAATTGCTGGTGCGTTCAGCCCGAGCGCCGCGATGGCGCAAGCCACGCCGGCGCCGGAAACCCTGGCGGAATGGGCGCAGCGCGCGGCGCGTCCGCCGGCCTGCGCGCCCACCTGCGTGGGCCTGTCGAGCGCACGCATCGAGGCTCGCGGCGATGCGCTCAGCGTGACGCTCGATGCGCAGGCGCTCACCGCATCGACGTTGCCGATCCCCGAAGACCCGACGGCGCTCGCCGTCACGCGCCTGCTGCTCGACGGCCAGCCGCTGGACCTTGCGCTGCGTTCCCAAGGCAAGCTGCAGGTCGCCTTGCCGCGCGGCGCCCACCGCGTGCAGATCGACTACGCCATCCGCGCCGATCGCGTCGCGCTCGCCTTCGGGATGACGCCGCGCCGCGTCGAGTTCAGCGGCGAGGGCTGGCAGTCGAGCGGCATCGCCGACGGCCGGCTGCTGACGGAAACGCTGCGCCTGTCGCGCGTCCGCGAGGCGGCGCCGGGCACAGCGGCCGTGGTCGAGCAGGAGTTCCCACCCTACGTTCGCGTGGTGCGCGA
>JBOFQO010000080.1:0-9335 GCA_051660925.1 Silanimonas sp.
GACGGTCGGGTGATCAAGGTGCTGGCCCAGCGTCTTCGCCACCGCCAGCACGTGGCGCAGGTCGGCGCTGCCGTCCTCGTCGGGCGGCGTGCCCACGGCGATGAAGACGATGCGCGCGTGGCTGATCGCGGTGATCGGAGCGGTGCTGACGTCGAGGCGGCCGGCGCGGTGGGTGCTGCGCACCAGTGCGTCGAGGCCGGGTTCGAAGATCGGGAGGCGGCCTTGCTTCAGTCCGTCGATCTTGGCGGCGTCAACATCCACGCAGACGACCTGGTGGCCCACTTCCGCCAGGCAGGCCCCAGTCACCAGGCCCACGTACCCCGTTCCAAACACGCTGACGCGCATGCGCACCCCGATCGCCACAAAAGCGAAAGGGTCGCAGCGAACCGCGACCCTTCCGTGACAATCTGGCGCGGGCGGCTTACTGGGCCGGCGCGGCGGCGTCCTGCTTGACGATTTCCAGCAGCTCGACCTCGAACTTCAGCGTGGCGTTCGGCGGGATGTCCTGGCCGGCGCCGTTCGGGCCGTAGGCCAGCGCGGCCGGGATCCAGAACACGTACTTCGAACCGACCGGCATCAGCGCGACGCCTTCCGTCCAGCCCGGGATCACGCCGGCCAGCGGGAAGGTGGCGGGCTCGTTGCGGGCGTAGGAGCTGTCGAACTCCTTACCGTCCAGCAGGGTGCCGCGGTAGTGCACCTTGACGGTGTCGGCGGCAGTCGGCTGCGCGCCGGCACCGGCGCGGACCACCTGGTACTGCAGACCGCTTTCGGTCGTGCGCACGCCGGCCTTGGTCTTGTTCGACGCCAGGAAGGCTTCGCCTTCGGCGAGGTTCTTCGCGCCCTGCTCGGCGATCATCGCCGCCTGCTTGGCCTGCATGAACTGGCCGAAGGCCATGCCCACTTCCTGCGCCTGCGCGTCGGTCATCAGCTTGCCCTGGCCCGAGAGGCCGGCCTGGATGGCCTTCGACAGCGTGGCCGGATCGACGTAGTCCTTCACCTGCTGCAGGCTGTTCGCCATCTGCAGGCCGATCATGTAGCTGATCTTCTCGTTGTCGGTCTTCAGGCCTTCGATCGCCGGAAGCTGCAGCGTGGCCGGCGCGGCAGCGGGGGCCGGCGCAGCGGTCGGGTTCTGGGCGAAGGCGGCACCGGCAGCGAAGACGCAAAGGCCAAGCAGCGCAGTGGACGCCAGGGAACGGGTGTTCAGCATGGGGGAACAAGCTCCATCAGTCAGGACCGCCACGGGCGCGGCGGGCCGCCGATTGTGGCCCCGCGCGCCCACTTCGGCAATGCGCGGCTCAAACCGGCGCGAGACCGCCGCCGACGTGCCAGGACAGGCCCAGCGCTGCGCCGTGCGCGGCGATCACCGCGGCCGAGATGTTCCGCCGCAGCTGGCGGAAGCCCGGCGTGGCCGGCAGCGCGTCGGCGCGGGTGTCGAACCACAGCGCCAGCCCGAAGCCGACCGCCAGGGCCGCCACCGCGTATGGCGTGGGCAGGAACAGCGCCGGGAACGCCCACAGGCTGGGCAGCACGGCCTGCACGTAGCCCGGCGTACCACCGCCGGCGCTCATCACCCGCCCCCAACGCAGCCCGCCAAGGAAGCTGAGGATCACCGCGGAATACACAAGGAAGGCCTTGCTGCCGATGGCCAACGGACGCGGCTCGCCGAGCACGCCACCGGCGCCCCAGGCCGCGAGCGCCGCCACGAACGGCAGCAATCCGGCCCATGTCAGCCACGTCGCCGCACGCGGCAACGGCGGCTGGTACAGGTCCTGCACCGTCATGTAGTCCCGACGCGCCTCACGCTCCAATCCGCTCATGGACACTTTCCAGGCTCTCGACGCGGCAAGGCGCCGCCATTCCCATCCTCCCGCAGCCGGCAGCGACGCGGAAGCCCGCGCCATCGACACGTTCGCGGCGTTCTTTTCCAGCTTCGCACCCGATCGCATCGAGCGCCTGCTGCCGGAGACGTATGCCGAGGACGTCTGGTTCAACGACACACTGAAGACCATCGTCGGCCGCGCAGCGCTGGCGCACTACCTGCGCGAGAGCGCCGAGGCCGTCGAGCACTGCAGCGTCGAGATCATCGACACCACGCGCAACCCTGAGGGCGAGTACCTCGTGCGCTGGCGTATGACGATCCGCTTCAAGCGCTTCAAGAAAGGCGTCGACACGCAGAGCATCGGGCTCTCACACCTGCGCTTCGACGCGCAAGGCCGCGTCGTCTACCACCAGGACTACTGGAACGCGGCGGATGGCCTGTTTCGCCACATTCCCGTGCTGGGCTGGATGATCGAAGCGGTGCTGAAGCGCGTCTAGTCAGCGACGACCCGCGGCCGCCGCGCTCGTGGCGGGCTTCGGCGTAGCGATGGCCTTCTCGATCGCCGCCACCATCTCCGGCGCATCCGGCTTGGTGCGACTGCCGAAGCTCGCGAGCACCGTCCCATCGCGACCGACCAGGTATTTGTGGAAGTTCCAGCCCGGCTGGTCGCCGGTGGCCGCGGCGAGCTCGCGGAACAGCGGCGCCGCCTCGCTGCCGCGCACGACGACCTTCTCGAACATCGGGAACTTCACGCCGTAGGTGAGCGTGCAGAACTCCTGAATCTCGGCTTCGGTGCCGGGCTCCTGGCCCATGAAGTCGTTCGACGGAAAGCCGAGCACAGCGAAGCCCTGCGGCGAATACGTCTGATGCAGGGCTTCGAGGCCCTCGTACTGGGGCGTCAGGCCGCACTTGCTGGCTGTATTGACCACCAGCAGCACCTGCCCGCCGTAGGCCTCGGCCAGATTCACCCGTTCCTGGCCCGCTAGGCGGCGGAACTCGTGGTCCAGCACCCCGGCCTGCGCCGTCCCGGCCAGTGCGCCCGCCCCAACCCCGATCGCCAGCGCCAGCGCGCCAAACCAAGCCTTCATCGCCCTCTCCTCGGTGGAACCGGCCGGTGGCCGATCTATGCCATCAGTTTGCTCATTTGATGTGTGCGGGGTGTTGACCTCGGAAAATCAGGTGTTATAGTTACCTACAACACCACTCACCCACCTCACTGAGGTCCCGCCATGAACACCCGCCTCCGCAACAGCCTGAGCGCCCTGGTCCTCGCCGCCGGCGTGACGTCGCTCGGCTATGCCCTGGGTGAACCGCCGCGCCCGGGCAGCCTGGCCGCGAACTTCGGCAACCACGCCGTCGCCACGATCACCCAGGGCGACGCGGGCGCCCCGGTCGAATCGGCCACCGCCCGCACCGGTGCCCGCTCGCCGCACGCCATGCCCTTCTTCTCCTTCGGCAAGCGCGCCAGCGCGGGAGCCCCGTGATGAGCATCGCCTGGAGCGACAGCACGCCGATCTATCGGCAACTCAAGGAGCGCGTCGTCGCCATGGTGCTGGACGGCGAGCTGAAGGAAGGGGATGCCCTCCCCTCGGTGCGCCAGGTGGCCGCCGACTACCAGCTCAATCCGATCACCGTGTCACGCGCGTATCAGGAACTGGCCGACGAGGCCTTGGTGGAAAAACGAAGGGGACTGGGGATGTACGTCATCGATGGAGCCAGGGACAAGCTGCTCGCCTCCGAGCGCGAGCGCTTTCTGAAGGAAGAGTGGCCGCTGGTGCTGGCGCGCATCGAGCGCCTCGGACTGCGGCCGGAACAGCTGCTCGCCGCGAAGCCGGCCAACGGAGCGCACGCATGAGCACGCCCACCGTCTCCGCCCGCGGCCTCGCCAAGCGCTACGGCAAGTCCGTCGCCGTCGATTCGATCGACTTCGACATCCTGCCCGGCCGCATCGTCGGCCTGATCGGCCCCAACGGCTCCGGCAAGACCACCACGCTGAAGGCCATGCTGGGCCTGATCGACTTCGACGGCGACCTCAAGGTCCTCGGCCTCGACCCGCGCACCCAGCGCGACGCGCTGATGAAGGACGTCTGCTTCATCGCCGACGTCGCGGTGCTGCCGCGCTGGATCAGCGTTGCGCAAGCCATCGAGTTCGTCGCCGGTGTGCACCCGCGCTTCAATCGCGCCAAGTGCGAGGCCTTCCTGGCCCACACCAAGCTCGACCCGAAGATGAAGGTCAAGCAGATGTCGAAGGGCATGATCGTGCAGCTGCACCTCGCCCTGGTCATGGCCATCGACGCCAAGCTGCTGGTGCTCGATGAGCCCACGCTCGGCCTCGACATCTTGTACCGCAAGCAGTTCTACAAGGATCTGCTCGAGCGCTACTTCGACGAGGAGAAGACGATCATCGTCACCACTCACCAGGTGGAAGAGATCGAGCACATCCTCACCGACCTCGTGTTCATCCGCGACGGCAAGCTGGTGCTGCAGGCCACGATGGACACGGTCGGCGAGCGCTTCCACGAGGTGATGGTCGGCAGCGACCGCGCCGAAGCCGCCCGCGCGCTGAAGCCGATCGACGAGCGGCAGATCTTCGGCAAGACCGTCTTCCTGTTCGACGGCCAGCCGCGCGAACGCCTCGCCGAATTCGGCGAGCTGCGCACCCCCGGTGTCGCCGACCTGTTCGTCGCCACGATGAAAGGAACCTACGCATGAACACCTTCCCCACCCTGCTGAAGCGCGAGTTCTGGGAGCACAAGGGCGGCATGCTCTGGGCGCCCCTGGTGGTCGGCGGCATCATGGGCCTGTTCGCGGCCGGCAGCATGCTGTTCGGCGCGACGATGGCCCGCGAGAACATGGTCGGCATCAACGGCCTCAAGGTCAGCAGCCTTGGTGACGCCATCCCCGCCGACAAGTACGCCGAAGTCGGCGCGGCGATGAGCTTCTCCTACCTGCCCGCGTTGGCCCCGTTCCTCGCGATCCTGACCTTCGTCGTGCTGTTCTACAGCCTCGGCTCGCTGTACGACGACCGCCGCGACCGCAGCCTGCTGTTCTGGAAGTCGATGCCGGTGTCGGACACGTCGTCGGTGCTCGCCAAGCTCGTGTCGATCCTGTTCGTCGCACCGACGATCTCGCTGGGCCTCGGCTCGATCTTCGGCTTCGGCCTCGTGCTGATGAGCCTGGTGACGGCCGCGATCCTCGGCGCCAACCTGTTCGGCGCCACGTTCGGCAGCAGCACGCTGTACCTGATGCCGATCGGCATCTTGTCGATGGTGCCGGTGTACGCGCTCTGGGCTCTGCCCTCGGTGGGCTGGTTCATGCTGGTCTCGGCCTGGGCCAAGCGCGCGCCCTTCCTGTGGGCCGCCGGTGTGCCGGTGCTGGGCGGCATCATCCTGAGCTGGTCGGAAGCGATGTTCAAAGCCGGCCTGCCGCACGAATGGTTCTGGGAACACGTGGTCGGCCGCCTGTTCGGCAGCCTGGTGCCCGGCATGTTCTTCGCCTTCGGCGGCACCGACGGGCTGGAAGAGCAGGCCCGCCTGATCGACGCGAACGGCCCGCAGGCCTTCGAACTGGGCCAGTGGGTGCTGGCCGGCTACCAGACGCTCGCCGCGCCCACCGTCTGGATCGGCCTCGCCCTCGGCGTCGCGATGATCGCCTTGGCCATCCGCCTGCGCCGCTGGCGCGAAGACGCCGCCTGATGCCTCCGGTGCCCGGCACGAGCCGGGCGCCCCGCCCCTAACTGGAGACCCGCGACATGACCACGATGAAGACGACGACGATGCTTCGCCCCTTGCTGCTCGCAGCGGCCTGCGTCCTGGCCTTCCCCACCATGGCCGCCGACCGCTGCGAGCACTCCCGCAACGAATCGCCCACGCTCGACCTCGCCGGCGTCACCCGCGTCGTTGTCGACATCGGTGCCGACGAGCTGGTCGTCACCGCCGGCGCGCCGAGCCTCGCCATCACGCACTGCGCGTCCACCGCGGACCGCCTCGCCGCCAGCACGATGACGGTGCAACGCCGCGGCGACACGCTGGTCATCGACGCCAGCACCGCCAGCTTCTCGAACTTCAACTGGTTCGCCGACAACGACTACCTGTACCGCGAGATCACGCTCGCCCTCCCCGCCGACCTGCCGATCACCTTGGACATGGGCTCGGGCGACGCCGCTCTCAGCGGCCTCTCCGACATCACCATCGACCTCGGCTCCGGCGACGTCTCGCTGCGCCAAGTCGGCGCGGTCACGGCCGACATCGGCTCCGGCGACCTCGTCGTCGACGGCGCCACGCGCGTGTCGGTTGATGTGGGCTCCGGCGACGCGGTGCTGAAGCGCGTGCAGGGCGACGTGCGAGCCAGCGTTGGGGCCGGCGATGTCGAGATGGTTGACGTCGGCCCGTTGGCTGAGCTTTCGGTCGGATCGGGCGGCATCGCCGCCGACGGCGTGCGCGGCGATGCCCGCATCGACTCGGGTGGCTCGGGTGACATCACCTTGACCGGCGTCCGTGGCCGAGTGTTGGTTGGCGGGATCGGCTCGGGCGACGTGCGCCTGCGCGACGTCGGCGGCGACGTCCAGGTTGCCAACCAGGACACCCTCGAGGACATCGATGCCCGCGGCGTCCGCGGCCGCGTTGTCGTCGGCGGCTAAACCCCTCGTCCACTCCAAGGAATCCGCCATGAACCGTTCGCGACTCACGACCCTCACGATCGCCCTGGCCCTCGCCCTGGGCAGCACGGCCTGCAGCGAAGCGGCCGACGAAGCCCGACAAACGGCCTCGGAAGCCACGCAAGGCATCGCCAACGACGCCTCTGAAGCCGCCGCTGAGGGCGGCGTGATGGCAGAAGCCTTCGCCGAAGCTGCCGAGGAAATGCGCACGGAGAACCTGCCCCTCGGCAGCGTGGAAGGGCTGCCTAAGGCGGAGCTGACGCCGCAGGGCGATCTGCTGATCGACGGTGTCGCTGTACCGATGAACACCGCACAGCGCGAGGCGGCGCTGGCCTACCGCGGCGAAGTCGTCGCGATCGGCGAAGCAGGCATGGCGATGGGCCAGAAGGGTATGGACATCGCCGGCGACGCGCTGGCCTTAGCGGCGAAGAGCATGCTGGGCGGCGATACCGCGGAGAACGAGGCACGCATCGAAGCCAAGGGCAAGGCCATGGAAGTCGAAGGGCTTGCACTGTGCGAACGCGTCGAGAGCCTGGCCGCCGCGCAGAGCCGACTGGCCGAGCTGCTGCCGGAGTTCAAGCCCTACGCCGAGGCCATGAACGTCGAGGCCGACTGCAACGAAGCGAGCACCACGACGGATGCCGAACAGCAGGCCGAAGACGCCGCCAAGCCCACCGTCACCCTCAGCACCTGAGGCCGTGACCGCGTCCGTCGCGGCTTGGCGTCCCCGGCTCGCCGTCGGCATCGGAGAACCTCATGCCCGACTTGAAGGCCGTGCTTTCCGCCCGCTTCTATCTGCTGCTCTTCGTGGTCGGTGTCGCCACCTTTCTTGTCCATGAGTTCGCGCACTGGCTGGCAGGTGTGATGCTCGGCCACGAGATGGTGGCTACGCTGAATAGCGTGACCCCCTTGGGCCCGGTGAGCACTCGAGATCAGCTTCTCATCACTGCAGCCGGGCCGCTGGTCACCGTGGGCCAGGCCTTGGTGGGATTCTGGCTGGTTCAACGATCGCGCTCGCGACTGGGATTCGCTCTGGTGTACATGGCGTTCTTCATGCGCCTGCTCGCCACGGGCATCAGCGTGATCCATCCGAATGACGAGGCGACGATCAGCCAGTTGCTGGGCCTTGGCACCTGGACGGTCCCGGTCGTGGTGGTTGCAGCACTCCTGGGCTTGCTCGTGATCGCCAGCAGAACCCTGCGGCTGAAACTTCGCGATCAGTTCCTGTGCTATGCCGTCGCTTCCGTGGTCGTCACGCTCATCGTCGGGATCGACATGGTGCTTTGGCCGAAGGCGTAAACGCACTTCGGCGCGGCACCTCTCAGCGCACCACGTGCCACCGCGTCTGCCGTCCGGCCAGGTAGATCACCCGCTCGCCGTCGAACAGCGCGCCCTGCTCCAGCTTGATCTGCACGCGCTGATGGCCCCACTCGGGCACGCGCTGCGAGATGTTGCCCTCAATGGCATACACCGTGCTGGCATGCAGCGGCCAGTCGCCCGTGCCGGGGTTCAGGCCCGGGTTGTCCCACATGCCGATGGTCGGTCCCGGCGCGTGGCCGAAGAAGCCGAGCGGATGGGTGTACGTGTTGCTCTCGATGCCGGCCTTCGTGGCGGCGTCCCGGGTGCGCTGCAGGATGTCGTTGCCTGTGCGACCGGTGACGAACTGCGCGGTCAGCAGGTCCTGCCAGCGGTTGCCGGTCGCCAGCGCGCGGACCAGGCCCTCAGGCACGTCGCTTTCGCCGGGCTTCGGTACGTAGGCCATTTCCTGCGTGTCGGTGCACAGCTTCAGGTAGCAGAGGCCGACGTCGGTGTGCAGCACGTCGCCCGGGCGGATCACGCCACTCTCGCCGCAGAACGGCGCGTCCGCCTCGCAAGCGAGGCCCGGCCGCTGCAGGTTGACGTCGGGCATGAACCAGATCGGCAATCCCATCGACTCGAAGCGCTCGCGGATGTACCAGCGCACGTCATCGGTCGTGGTGACGCCCGGCGTGATCACGCGCGTGCTGAAGGCTTCGGCGATGACGCCGCGGGCGAGGCCCATGATGTGCGGGTAGACCTCAAGCTCGCCGGGGGAGCGCGTCTCCAGCCAGCGCACCACGAGCGTCTCGGCCGGCACCAAGCGCTCCTCAAAGCCCGCCGGCAGCACCTCGCGCAGGCGCTTCTCGAGCCCGGCCGTGAGGCCATCGGCCACCGGCCATTCGCGCGAGACGTTGATGCCGATGCGCTGCGGATTCTTCGTCGCGATCAGTTCGCCGAGCGCTTTCCATTGCGCGTCGAGGTCGCCACCCGACCACGCCGATTCGTAGGGCGCGCCCAGCGGATAGCGGTTCACGGCCAGCCGCTCGACGGCGCCATCCGGCTTGCGATGGAACACCAGCATGGTCGTACGCCGCGCGGCGAAGCTCGGCTGCGGCACCAAGGTGAAGTACACCGGGTCTTCCGCGTACTCGCGGTTGAGCACCAGCCACAGGTCGAGTTCGGCCTCGGCCATGAGCTTCGGCAGCAGGGTTTCGATGCGTTGGTTGAGCATCCGGTTCTCGGGCTCGATCCGCGCCCGCGGCGGCAGCACGGCGAAGCCATCGGCCGAGGCGATCACCCGGCCCTGTGCGGGCTCGGTCGTCGAGGGCGACGCGGCGGCGAGCATCGGCGCAAGGGCTAGCAGGGTCGCGGCAAGGAGGGCGGTGCGCGTTGATGTGGGCATCGGCGGCTCTCGGGCTGTGGGCCCTCGATCCTAGGCGAGCGCGGCCGCTCACGGCGATCAAGGTGAGTTTCGGCACCTTGGCCGAGCACGTTCCCCGCGGATAGCGTCGACCCCCACGATCATCGACGGTCACACCGGGAGCAAACCGATGTCGCGCC
>JBOFQO010000081.1:0-1832 GCA_051660925.1 Silanimonas sp.
AGCTCACCCCGCGTGCCGGCGTGCTGTTCATCGACTTCGAGACCGGCGACCTGTTGACGCTGACCGGCACCGCGGAGGTGGTGTGGGGCGGCGCGGACCTCGATGCCTTCGACGGCGCAGAACGCGCCTGGCGATTCCACGTGGAATCAGGCTGGCGTCTGCGCGATGCGCTGCCACTGCGCTGGACGTTTCGCGACTTTTCGCCCAACGCCACTCTCACCGGCACCTGGGCCGAGGCCGAGGCGCGCCGCGAGGCCCTGCGCCTGGCGCAGACCTGGCGGCCCTACCAGGTCACGCGCATCGTCGACGAGAGCCGCGTTATCCGCTCCTTCCACCTCGCGCCTGCCGACGGCCATGCGGTGCCGCCGTACCACGCGGGCCAGCACCTGCCGATCCGACTGAAGAATCTCACAGGAGAGACACTGCACCGCACGTACACGATCTCGCAGGCGCCCAGCGACGACGGCCTGCGCCTGAGCATCAAGCGCGAGGGCGTGGCCTCCAGCCATCTGCACGACTTGGTGCACGAAGGCGACGTGATTGAAGCCCTGGGCCCGCGCGGCCAGTTCACGATCGACGCGACGCTGCGCCGGCCGGCGGTGCTGATCGGCGCCGGCGTGGGCATCACGCCGATGGTGGCCTTTGCGCGGCATGTGGTGACCGAAGGATTCCGCCACCGTCGCACACGGCCACTGCATCTCGTCCAGGTGGCGCGCAGCCAGGACCTGCGCGCCTTCGGCGACGAACTGCAGGCGCTGGTGCTGCGGGCCACGGGGGCGATGAAGCGGCACGTGGTGCTCGACGAGGGCGCAGGCGCACCGGAAGGCGCAGGCACGAACGCACTGAAGGGCCCCCTGACGCTGGACTTGCTGAAGGCGCTGCTGCCCTTCGACGACCACGAGTTCTTCCTCTGCGGCCCACCCGGTTTCATGCAGGCGCTGTACGACGGCCTGCGCGACCTGGGCGTACGCGACGCCCGCATCCAGGCCGAGGCCTTCGGGCCGTCGTCGCTGAAGCGCCGACCCGACGGCGCCACAACCGCACCCACGCCGCCGGCACCGGCGGCGAAGCAGGCAACGGTGACCTTCCTGCGCAGCGGCAACGCCGCCGAGTGGACGCCCGAGCGAGGCACGCTGCTGGAGTTTGCGGAGGGAAAGGGCTTGAACCCGCCCTTCTCGTGCCGCGCCGGACACTGCGGGTCGTGCGCCACGCGCATGACGGCCGGGCGCGTCACCTACGCCGAACCCACGGCATGGCGACCGGCGGAAGGCGAAGTGCTGCTGTGCTGCGCGGTGCCCGCAGCCGGCGGTGGCGAGCGCATCGCACTGGACCTTTGAGCGCGGGGGGCCGTCAACCGGCGGCGGGCGACTGCGGCCACGCCTGCATGGCCAGCTCTGCCAGCCGCCTGAGCAGGGCAGGTTTCGCGCCGTCCCTGGCCTGAACCGCCAGACCCTGGATCACCATCGCGAAATACGCGGCCAGCGTGACCGTATCCGAGTCGGCGGGCAGTTCACCGTCCTGGCGGGCGCGGTCCAGCCGTGCGCGGATGACCACCTGCGCCGCATGTCGACGCGCCGCCACTTCGGCCACCAGCGTGCATTGGGCAGCCGACGCCTGCAATTCCCCGGCGGCCACCATGCAGCCGAGCGGGTGCTGGGAGTCGGCGAACTGCCGCGCCGCGGCCTGCAGCATCTGCTCGATTGCCGTTCTTGCGCTACCCGTGCCGGACATCGGCTGGCTCAGAAAGCCACCGTAGCGCTGGCCATACAGCGCCAGCGCCTCCCGGAACAGTGCCTCTTTCGAGCCGAACGCGGCGTACAGGCTGGGTGGTG
>JBOFQO010000082.1:0-10236 GCA_051660925.1 Silanimonas sp.
TGATCATCTATTCGCCGTCAGATTGTTCAACGCGCGACGCCTCCGCAACCCATATGATCGTGCCGGTTGGGGACATGTTCCCGGTCGGTGAGCTCACGCGATGCCTCGGCGCCCAAGGCCGAGGCCGAGGCCGCCCCGCGGGGCGAATAAGGAGCCCCGACGCGGTGCTGAGGCGCAAGCCCCGAAGGGGTCGCGCAGGATGCGCGATCCGGCCGAGCGACACGGACGTCGCCTTCGGCCGGACCGCCGGAAACCTCGCCTCGAAGGTGACGGGGCGGGCCAGCCCCGCGGGGCGGCCTTGGCCTCGGGAGTCCGCGGGCTCAGCTCGCGAACCGCCCCGTCCGCAAGAAACTCGCCACCGCCTCCGCCGCCGGCCGCGACACCAGCAGCCCCATGTGGCTGGCGCGCACCTCGCAGTGGTCGACGAGCCCCGGCAGCCTCGTTTCCGCGACCGCGACGGTGCCGTCGTGCGGGCCATCGAAGGTGCCGAACACACGGCCGAGACCCACTTCGAGCGTCCCGGCGATCGCGCCGATCTCGCGCTGCGGAGGCGCGTGCTCCAGGCCCTTCAGCAGCACGCGGGCACTGCGGCCCATGCCGAAGCCGAGGCCGCGGCCGTGCACGGCGCGCGCGGCGCCGCTGCCGGTGAGCGGGCTGCCGAGGCAGACGACGCGCTGCACGGGCAGTTCGGGGTCCTGCGCGGCGAGCAGCGAGACGACGCCGCCGAGGCTGTGGCCGACGAGGTGCGCGGGGCCTTTCGTGCGGCGCGCGTCGAGGCGCAGCTTGGCGGCGAGCTGCTGGGCCGCGGCCTCCGCACCGCCGAACACGCTGGGGTAGCCGAAGGTCTCGACCTCGAAGCCGGCCGCGCGCAGCCGCGCGGCGAGCGGCCAGAGCACCGGCCGGTTGTTCCAGATGCCGTGCAGCAGGACGACGCGGTCGGCCATCGTCCGGCCCCGATCAGCCCTTCGCCGTCGGCCGCACCTGCACGTGCAGTTCGGCCAGCTGCTTGTCGTCGATGGGCGACGGGGCGTTGGTCAGCAGGCACTGCGCGCTGGCGGTCTTCGGGAAGGCGATGACGTCGCGGATCGAGTCGCTGCCGGCCATCAGGGCCGAGATGCGGTCGATGCCGAAGGCGATGCCGCCGTGCGGCGGCGCGCCGTAGCGCAGGGCCTCGAGCAGGAAGCCGAACTTCGCTTCCGCCTCGTCCGCGCCGATGCCGAGCAGCTCGAACACCTTGGCCTGCATCGCGCTGTTGTGGATGCGCACCGAGCCGCCGCCGATCTCGTTACCGTTGAGCACCATGTCGTAGCCGCGCGACACCGCGATGCGGGCGTTGGCGGCGAGGTCGGCGATGTCGTCGATCTTCGGCGCGGTGAAGGGGTGATGGAGCGCGACGTAGCGTTGGGCTTCGTCGTCCCACTCGAACATCGGGAAGTCGGTGACCCACAGCGGGGCCCAGACGTTCGCGACCTGGCCGAGGTCCTTGGCGGCCTTCAGGCGCAGGGCACCCATGAAGTCGCACACCGTTTTGTACGTGCCGGCACCGAAGAACAGCAGGTCACCGTCGGCGGCCTGCGCGGCGTCGAGCACCGCATTCAGCGTGGCATCGTCGAGGAACTTGGCGATCGGCGAGTTGATGCCTTCGCGGCCCTTGGCGCGCGCTTCGACCTTCATCCACGCCAGGCCCTTGGCACCGTACTTCGCGCAGTACGCGCCGTAGTCGTCGATCTGCTTGCGGCTCAGGGACGCGCCACCCGGCACGCGCAGCGCGACCACGCGACCCTCGGCGTGGTTCGCCCAATCGGTGAACACCTTGAACTCACAGCCCTTCACGAGCTCGGCGATGTCGGTGAATTCCCACGCGATCCGCAGGTCCGGCTTATCCGAGCCGTACCGACGCATGGCCTCGGCATAGGTCATGCGCGGGAAGGGGTTGGCAAGCTCGATGTCGCCGATTTCCTTCAGCACGCTGCGGATCATCCCCTCCACGAAGTCCTGGATGTCGGCTTCAGTGATGAAGGCGAACTCCATGTCGAGCTGGGTGAATTCCGGCTGGCGATCGGCGCGCAGGTCCTCGTCGCGGAAGCAGCGCGCGATCTGGTAGTAGCGGTCGAAGCCCGCCATCATCAGCAGCTGCTTGAACAGCTGCGGCGACTGCGGCAGCGCGAAGAACTCGCCCGGATGCACGCGGCTGGGCACGAGGTAGTCGCGCGCGCCTTCCGGCGTCGCCTTGGTGAGGATCGGCGTCTCGATGTCCTGGAAGCCCTTCGCATCGAGGTACCGGCGCAGGGCCTGCACCAGCGCCACGCGGGTGCGCATCGTGCGCTGCATCGACGGACGGCGCAGGTCGAGGTAGCGGTACTTCAGCCGCACGTCCTCGCCAGGCGTCTCGTGCAGGTAGAAGGGCAGCGTCTCGGCCTTGTTGAGGATCTCGATGCGCTCGGCCACCACTTCGATGCGGCCGGTCTTGAGCTTGTCGTTGACGCTGTGGCGGGCGCACACGATGCCAGTCACCTTCAGGCAGTCCTCGTAGCCCACCTGGGCCGCCGCGGCATAGGCCGCGTTGTCGGGCTCGGCGACGACCTGGACGATGCCTTCGTGGTCGCGCAGGTCGATGAAGCAGACGCCGCCGAGGTTGCGGGCGACGTCGGCCCAGCCGCAGAGGGTGACGGTCTGGCCGATCAGCGCTTCGCCGAGCTGGCCGCAGTAGTGGCTACGCATGGGAACTCCAGGGATTCGAGGCCGCCGCGCGGGCGCGGCAGCAAGCCGGCGATTGTACCGGGCGCGGCGTGGTCGGGCTTCAGCGCGCCGTGGACGGCTTGGCCGCGGCCTCAGTCGTCGCCTCGGCGGCGCCCCACGGCGCCGGCGGCGCCTCGACGGGCGTCGTCAGGTCGAACTCGACGCGGAAACGGCGGCCTGGCGCGTTGCCCACGGCCGGGCGCGACAGCGCGTAGGCGAACAGGCGACCCTGGCGGTGCTCAAGCGCCCAGGTGTTGGTGGTCGAGACCGAGCGCCCCTCGCGATGGAACAGGTCGATGGACTCGGCGTCGACCGGGAACTCCTGCCGCGTGGCGCTTCCCAGGGCGGCGCTGTCGCCGCCGTACATCGTCATCGCGTCCGGCGTGCCGTCGTCGTGGCGATGGTCGTGCTTGAGGCGCAGGCCGGCGTCCGTGCGGGTGATGACCCAGGTGCGCGAGCGGTCGGCACCGACGTGGAAAGGAATGCGGATCTCGTCGTTCTTGCACTCGCGAACGTGCATGACGAGGCGCTGCGCGGCCATCGCGGTATCGGTCGGATCGTCGCTGACGACGCGGCCCTCGAAGGCCTGGCCGCAGAGGGCCAGCAGGCCGGTGAAGAAGGCCGTCGCGCTCATTCGGCCGAGGCCTTGGACGCCGCGGGCGCCGGGCTCGCGGCAGCCGGTGCGGCGGGCGCCGCCGCCGGCGTGCTGCCGGACGAACCGCTGTCGCCCTTGTCGACCAGGTTGCGCTTCTTGTCGCCGTCCTTCTTGAAGTCGGTCTCGTACCAGCCACCGCCGGCCAGGCGGAACTGCGGCGCGGTGAGCTGGCGCGCGATCGTGCCTTCAGCGCCGCAGGCGGGGCACGTGGTCGGGTCGGCGTCGGAGAGCTTCTGCAAGCGGTCGAAGGCGTGGCCGCAGGCCGAGCAGGCGAAAGCGTAGATGGGCATGGTGCACGCAGGTTATTCGGATCCTGCGTGGCATTGGGTCGACGATTGTCAAATTCAAGCCCTGGGCAGGAAACCAGGGGGCAACTGCGCTTTACTGCCCGCCATGCCGAGCGAAACCCTCCGTCGACTCATTTACCGCAGCCACGCCGCCGCCGGCTTCGGCCTGGCCGAGCTGCTGGCGATGATGACCAAGGCTCGCGAGAACAACGCCGTGCGGCGCGTCACCGGGCTACTCGTGCACCAGCATGGGCTGTTCCTGCAAGCGCTCGAAGGCCCCGCGGTGGAGGTCGAGGACCTTTGGCAGGTGATCCGCCGCGACTCGCGACACGAAGGCGTCGTGCTACTCGGAGAGCGAGACGTGCCCAGTCGCTGGTTCGGCGACTGGAGCATGGAGCTGGCCAACGGCGACCACCTGCCCGGGCGCTATGCCGGCGTATGGACGATCGCGCTGGCCATACCACTGGCCGGGGTCGGCAACCTTCTCGACGCCGAAGCGGTGCTGCGCGGGTTCGCTGACACGCCGGACTAGGCGCCGGCACCCGCGCGGCGCGGCTCAGCCGGCCTCGATGCGCTCGGCGAGCTCCAGCCACTCCATTTCCAGCGCTTCGCGCTCGGACTGCAGCGCATGGCGGCGCTGCCCCAGCGCAGCGAGTGCGTGGGCGGCCTGCGCCCCGCCCTTGGCGGAGGCCGCGGCGAGCTCGGCGTCGAGCACGTCAGCCTCCGCCGCCAGCGACGCCAGCTTGGCTTCGACCGCAGCGTGGCGCTTCTTCGTCGCCGAATCGACCGGCTTCGCGGGCTTCGGCGCGGCGACGGGCTCGGCCTTCGCGGCCGGCTTCGCCTCGACGATCCGCGGCTTGGCATTGGCATTGTTGCCGCGCTGCTTGAGCCAAGTGGCGTAGGCGTCGAGGTCTTCGTCGTAAGGTTCAACAATGCCATCGGCGACGCGCACGTAGCGGTCGCAGACCAGGCCGATGAGATGGCGGTCGTGCGAGACCATGACGATGGCACCGTCGAAATCAGCCAGCGCTTCGGCCAGCGCCTCGCGCATCTCGAGATCGAGATGGTTGGTCGGCTCGTCGAGCAGCAGCACATTCGGCTTGCGCCAAGCGATCATCGCCAGCGCCAGGCGAGCGCGTTCGCCGCCAGAAAAACCGTCGATGACCTCGAAGGCGCGGTCGCCGGGGAAGTTCCAGCGGCCGAGGAAATCGCGGAAGTCCTGCGTCGCGGTGTTCGGCGCGATCATGCGGAGATGATCGATCGGCGTCTGGCCTTCGTGCAGTGACTCGACGGTGTGCTGGGCGAAGTAGCCGATGACGAGGTCCGGGTGGCCGGTGCGCTCGCCCGCCAACAGAGGCAGTTCCCCCACGAGCGTCTTCACCAGCGTGGACTTGCCCGCGCCGTTGGGGCCCAGCAGGCCGAGGCGGTCGCCGGCTTCGATCGACAGCCCGACGTTGCCAAGGATCTTCGTGACGCCGCCTTCGCCTTTCTCGTTGGCCGTGTAGCCGCAGTCGGCGTCGCGGATCTGGATCAGCGTGGTGGGCTGCTTCAGCGGCACCGGGAAGTCGATGCGCACCTCGCGCTCGGCGCGCACGGCTTCCGTGCCAGCCAGCTTCTCGAGGCGCTTCATGCGGCTCTGCGCCTGCTTGGCCTTGCTGGCCTTGGCCTTGAAGCGGTCGATGAAGCTCTGCAGGTGGGCGCGCTCGGCCTGTTCCTTCTCGTGCGCGATCTGCTGCAGGCGCAGGTGCTCGGCGCGCTGGCGCTCGAAGGCGGTGTAGCCGCCGACGTAGGTCTTGGCCTTGCCCTCGTGCAGGTGCAGCGTGTGCGTGCAGAGGCCGTCGAGGAACTCGCGGTCGTGCGAAATCACCAGCAGCGTGCCGGGGTACGAGCGCAGCCACTCTTCCAGCCACAGCACGGCGTCGAGGTCGAGGTGGTTGGTGGGCTCGTCGAGCAGCAGCAGGTCCGACGGCGTCATCAGCGCGCGGGCCACGTTCAAACGCACGCGCCAGCCGCCGGAGAACTCGCCCACCGGCGTGTCGTGCGTGTGCGACGGAAACCCGAGGCCGTGCAGCAGCTTGGCGGCGCGCGAAGGCGCGTCGTAGCCGTTGAGCTCGGCCAGCAGGGTGTGGGCGTCGGCGACCTTCTCGTAGTCCTCGGCGGCCATGGCTTCGGCTTCCATGCGGATGGCCGCGTGCACCGCGGCGTCGCCGGAGAGCACGAAATCCAGCGCTGGGTCCGGCAGGGCCGGGGTTTCCTGCGCCACCGAAGCCATGCGCAGCTTGTTCGGCCGGTCGATGTCGCCCTTGTCGGGCTCGATCTCGCCGCGCACCGCGGCGAAGAGGCTGGACTTGCCGCAGCCGTTGCGGCCGACCACGCCGACACGCCAGCCGGCGTGCAGGGTCAGGTCGACGTCGGAGAAAAGGAGGCGGGGCCCTCGGCGGAGGGCCAGGTTCTTAAAGGCGAGCATGGCGCGGAGTCTACCGGACGCCGCCTGAGCGCCGGCTCAGGGCTGGCGCACCAGCTCGACGCGGCGGTTCTTGGCGCGGCCGTCCTCGCTGCCGTTGTCGGCCAGCGGGCGGTCCGGGCCGAATCCCGCGGAGCTCAGGCGCGAGGGGTCGATGCCGCCGCCGACCAGCGCGCCGAGCACGCTGCGCGCGCGCTGCGCCGAGAGCTCGCGGTTGCGCTCGGGGCTGCCGGTGCTGTCGGTGTGGCCTTCGATGGCGAGCTTCAGTGCGGGATCCGTCTGCAGCAGCGACACCACCTCAGCAATCACCGGCTGCGCATCCGGGCGCAGCGTGGCCTTGTCGACGTCGAAGTTGATATACAGCGCGACGCGACCGTCGGCGTCCAGGGCTTTTTTCATCGCCGCCGCATCGAGGAATCCGACGGACGGCTTCAGCTCGCCGCGCTCGACGATGGCGATGTAGCCATGCAGCGGGAAGGAGCCAGTGCTGACGTTGATCCAGTACTCCTTGCCGGCCTGCCGGATCAGGTAGCTGTGGTGCTCGTAATCGGGAACGGCCGCTGCGCTGGCCGAGTCCTTTTCGATCAGGTCGCGGCCGCCCGCGGCCTCGGCGATCTCGCGGGTGTATTGCGCGGTGCTGATCTTCTGCCCGCCCAGCGCCGCGATGGCCTGCTCGTAGTTGCGATGGAACTCCAGGCCCGAGTAGGTGCGGCCATCGCGGCCGTCGAGCACGAAGCGCTCGCGCCAGCCCTGGCCTTCGATCGGCGTCGGCGTTGCGCCGGCCATGAAGAACTGGCGCACGAAACCCATCTGGCGGTCGACGTCGCTGTCGAAGGTGCTCACCAAACCTTCGGGCGCGGAAAAGAAGGGCAACGGCGGTAGGGTCGCGGTGGATTCGGGTACGGACGACGGATCGAACGGCGCCGGTGCCGCTGGCGGTGCGGGCGTCGCGGCGGCGGGTTCGGCGGTGGTCGCGGCCGGAGCCGGGGCCGTGGGCGCTTCGACCGGCGCCGGCGCGGGGTCGGAACTTGGCGCCTCCGCGGGAGCCGCCGGCTCGCCGCCGCAGGCCGAGAGCAACGCGGCCACGGCGAGGGCCAGGAGGGGCAGGGTCTTCGAGGTCGTCACGGCAAGCCTCACAGTCGGGTGGGGGCAAAGGGCAAGCGAGCGCATCTTGCGTCAGGCCCGCGGCGGTCGCCACCGCGTCGCCGGGCCTGCGGTGCCGGCCCCGTGCGACGCACACGCGTCCCGCTCAGCGCCGCCCGAATTTGTCCTTGCCGCCGGGCTTGGGCCGCGTGCCCTTGGGCGCCTGCTTGGCCTCCTGACGACGTGCCGCGAGGGTCGTTGCGGCGGCGTCGCGCTCGTCGCGTAGTTTCATGTAGTGCGCCCAGCGCGCCTCGTCGAGTTCGCCGGCCTCGAGCGCGGCCTGCACGGCGCAGCCCGGCTCGTTCAGATGCGCGCAATCGCGGAAACGGCACTCGGCGGCCAGCGCCTCGATGTCCTCGAAGACCTTGTCGCTCAGGTCTTCCTCGCCGACGAGCTTCAGCTCACGCATCCCGGGCGTGTCGATCAGGCAGCCACCCTGGGGTAGCGGGATCAACACGCGCGAGGTCGTCGTGTGGCGGCCGCGCGAATCGGTCTCTCGCACCTCGGCGGTTTTCATCTTCTCGCGGCCGAGCAGCGTATTCGTCAGCGTCGACTTGCCCGCGCCGGAGCTGCCGACCAGCACACAGCTGCGCCCGGTGCCGAGGTAGGGCGACAGCACGTCGGCACTGGCCCGGTCCTTGCCGTTCAGCACGTGCAGCGGGAAGCCGGCCTCGACCAGCGGAGCGAGCAGCTCGGCGGCGTCGGCGGCCAGCTCGCCGGCGAGGTCGGCCTTCGACAGCACCAGCACCGGCTGCGCGCCGCTGGCCTGCACGAGCAGCAGGTAGCGTTCGATGCGCCGCGGGTTGAAGTCGCCGTCGAGCCCCGTCACGACGAGAACGAAATCGATATTGGCGGCGATCGGCTGCTGCTGGTAATGCTCACCGGCGGCGGCACGGCGCAGCAACGCGTGGCGCGGCAGCAGGGTCGCGATGGCTTCGCCCTTGGCGTCGAGCAGCACCCAGTCGCCGACCACGGCGCGGTCCTCGGCGCGGAAACGCGGACGCGTCCACGCGGCGGGCGGCTGCACGCGGCGAGCTTCATCGAGCGTCGTCGCGACCACGTAGGCGTTGCGGTGCTGCCCGACCACGCGAGCCAGCGCGGCGCGCGGCGTTCCGGCCAGGGCGAGGGCGGCGGGCGCATCGTCGCGCCAGCCCATGGGCCGCACGGCCTCGAAATCTTCGGGGGTCCACGTCATTGCGCGCAGTGTACGCGCGCCCTTGAGCACCGGCGTCGCGTCAGTGCGGCATCGTCACGTCGTCCGGCACTGCGCCGAGCGCGGCGGTCCATTGCCCGCCACCACGACGCTCGAAGCGGAACGGCACGGCGCGCATCGGTCCGAGCGTCATCACCGTAGCCGTCATGCGCAGTTGTTCGACCGACGCATCGCCGGAGCGCCCCACCCGCGCCAGCCGCTCGCCACGCGCCACGCGCTGCCCCGCCGCCACCGCCACGGAGTCCTGCTGGAGGTGCCGCAGCTCGACCCGGACGCCCTCGTCCGCGTGGAGCAAGATGCGATTGGTGATCGGAAACGTCGCGAAGCCGTTCGACAGCGCGGGTGGGCAGCCGAGGTCGCGGAAGCGATCCTCGACCTCGACCACCACACCGTCCACCGGGCTTAGCACCTCCGCACCCATCGCCGCGGTGATCGCGATCGCCTGCGGGGCCGCATCGGGCCCCTCCACCGCTGCCACTTCCGACGCATCGGCGAGTGGGAATCGCGCCTCGAGCCCGATGCGTGCCAGACGGTCGGCCTGATCACCGGACCAGAGTTTCGGGCCGATCTGCAGGCTGATCGCCCTCGATTCGCGCACGGGCCCTGGCAGCCAATCGGACTCGAAGCGCGTTGGCCCATCGAGACGCACGCCCGGCACCGGCAGGTCGCGGAAGCGGAAGGGGTCGGTTGGTGCCCGCACGCCGCCCCAGATCACGGGAACACCCTCGGGCGGCGTAATCGTGATGGTCCGGCGCTCGCGGCCGCCATCGGTATCGCTGCCCACGGCGACGATGCCCTGCCACTTCGGCAAGCGCCTCAGCTCCGCGCTGCAGCGTGCGTCGACGAGTTCGCGCTGGCGTTCGCGCTCAAGACGCTCGGCGCGCCAGTCCAAGGCCAAGGCGCCGGCACAGACGGCAGCAAGAGCCAGCGAAAACGCGACAAGTCCGTTCCTGATCATGAGCGGGAGTCCATTCGAGGATCGCGATCTTGCCACGGCCTTCAACGGGGTCTGTGCCAGCCTCCAGGCCATGAATGTCTTCCGCACCCTGGTGCTTGTCCTCGCCGGCCTCGGCTTCCTCGGCTTCGGCCTGTGGTTCCTCGTCGACCCGATCGCCCCGCTCGCCGCCATCGGCATCACCGCCACCGGCGCTCCCGCGCCGACGGAGTTCCGCGCCTTCTACGGCGGGCTGGAAGTGGGCCTCGCGGCCCTGATGCTGTTCGCCGCGGCCAAACCTCAGTGGCGTACCGCCGGGCTGTGGCTGGTGATCGCCACGAACGGCGGGATTGCCGCTGGCCGGCTGCTCGGCGTGGCCATCGACGGCGTCTGGGTGCCGTTCTTCACCTATGCCCTGGTGTGGGAGCTCGGCTTCGCCGTGCTGGCGGCGGTGGGGCTGGCCGGCGGGAAAGCCGCGTCGCGCTGAGCGACGGCCGAATTCGGGCGATCGGCGGGCAGCGACGACGGGGCCGAGTCCGCAGCCTCAGAGCTTGCGCTACCCTCGGGTTTTTCCGCCCTCTGTCCGCCCCATGCTGTCGAACACCCTGCAAACCCGCGAACGCCTGCGCGAAGTCCGTTACGAGATCCGCGGCGACCTCGCCCGCCGCGCCCGCGAGCTGGAAAGCCACGGCCACAAGCTGATCAAGCTCAACATCGGCAACCCCGGGGCCTTCGGTTTCCGCGCGCCCGAGCACCTGCAGCGCGCCATCGCCGACCACATCCACGACACCGATCCGTACA
>JBOFQO010000083.1:0-4453 GCA_051660925.1 Silanimonas sp.
CGCTACGTCAGCGACAAGCGCTCGGTGGCCGATGGCGCCGTCGGTGCCGTCGTCGACCTCGGCGCGGCGTGGGGCGGTTACCCGTCGGGCGCGGGCAGCACTGGCGACTTCGCGCGCGGCGCACCAGGCAACGCCGGCGGCGGCGGTGCGTACTGGAATGGCAGCAACGACAACGGCGGCGGCGGCGGCGGCGGCAACGGCGGCAGCGGTGGTCGGGGCGCTGCGGGCTGGCGCAGCGCTGGCTATGCCGGGATTCTTGCCGACTATTCGAACCTGCCAGAGAAGCGCTGGGGCTTCGGCGGCTCGTCCTTCCTGACGCCGGGCGTCGACCGCCTCGTGCTGGGCGGCGGTGGCGGCGCTGGCGACAACAACGTCAACAGCGCGCCGGCGGCGTCGAGCGGCGCGGCGGGCGGCGGCATCGTCATGGTGCGTGCCGAGACGGTGACTGGCCCCGGGACGGTGCTTGCTCGCGGTGCGCGCGCCGCCGACAACGCCCAGAACGATGGCGGTGGCGGCGGCGGTGCGGGCGGTAGCGTGCTCGTCATCGCGACGACGTGGAGCGCCAGCCTGTCGGTGGATGTCAGCGGCGGGCGGGGCGGTGACGCCTGGGTGTCCGGCAGCACCGCCCATGGCAGCGGCGGCGGTGGCGGTGGTGGCTTCATCGTCACCAGTGCGGCAACGAGCAACACGCTCACCGGCGGCGGCCCTGGCCTGACCAATACCGCCCAGGGTCAGCCGGGCGGTGCCGCCCATGGTGCGCAGCAGGGCTCGCCCGGCGGCCAGCTGGTCATCCCGGCCGCGGGCGATGCGCCGGGTGCGAGCGTCGGGCGCACCTGCAAGTCCGACCTGCGCATCACCAAGACCAACACGCCCGGCGTCAACGGCGACGTTGACCTGCCCAGCGACACCGTCGCGGCGGGCGGCATCACGGCCTACACGGTGACGGTCAGTAACGCCGGGCCGAAGCCCGCAAACGGCGCCGTGCTCCGGGATGCAGCGACGGCCGGCCTCAGCTGCACGACGGCGACGTGCGTCGCGAGTGGTGGCGCTGCCTGCCCCACCGACACCGGTGCGGCCCTCGCCGCTGCGGTGCTGTCGCCGGGCGGCGCGATCGTGCCTGTCCTGCCCGCTGGCGGATCGGTGGCGGTCAGTCTGACCTGCACGGTGCTGTCGAACTGATTGGCGGTCGGATCTGGGGGACAGACGGTCGTCGTCGGGCCAGCCATGTAAACCCCGGTCCCTTTTGACTTTTTTTTTCGCACAAGCGATTGTTGTCCTGCGGTAACTGCGACTACGCTCACCTTCGAGGGCCCCCCCCGGCTCTGTGCCATGCACGGCACCTGTCTATCGGGGCGTTGTATCCGGCTTCAAACGATCAGCTTTGCCTCGGGGAATTCGATGGGTGTGGGAGTGAAGTTGGCCGCCATGCGCTGGCCGCGTTTTGTTGTGACGATGCTGGCCGCGGCGACCCTGATGTCGCTCGGGCCGGTCGCACTTGCGCAGAACGCCGTCAACACCGCGACCGTCGCCGCGCCAGCATCGGTCAATGATCCCGTCCCCGCGAACAACACCGCGACCGACACCGATCCGATCGCGCGCGCCACCGACCTCGCCCTGACCAAGAGCAGCACGCCCGACCCGGTCGTGGTCGGCGGTTTGCTGACCTACACGCTGACCGTCGCGAATGCTGGCCCGAGTGCCGTCCTTGCCGCCGACACCTTCTCGATCATCGAAGCCCTCCCCGCCGGGCTGAGCGGCTGCACCTACACCCCGTCGACCGGCACGTTTACCGTTGGCACGATCGCGCCCGGCGCCACCGGCACGGGCACGTGGACCGGCGCGGCGATCCCGTCGGGCGGCAGCATCACCCTGACCATCGCGTGCACCGTTGACGCGGCGGCCGCGGCGAGCATTGCCAACACGGCGACCGTCGTGCCTGCGACCGGCACCACCGATCCGGACTGCTCGGGTGCGCCGCTGGTCTGCGCGGGCAACAACACGGCGACCGTCACCACGACGGTGGACCGCGTTGAGCTGACCCTGGCGAAGACCGCGAGCGTCGGCGCCGGGTCCTTCGTCGTCGGCGTGCCGGCGAGCTACACGCTGACCGTCACCAACGGCGGCACGACCGCGATGTCGGTGCCCGCCACGGTCACGGACACGATCCCGGCCGGATTGACCATCGGCACGCTGCCGGCGGGCTGCACGGCGAGCGGCCAGGCGGTGACTTGTACGGTCGCTGCCGGCCTGTCGAACGTCGCACCGAACAACACGGTGTCGTTCGTCATCGGCGTGACGCCGACTGCGGCCGCTGCGCCGTCGGTCACCAACACCGCGAGCGTCAGCGGCGGCGGCGATGGGGCTGGTCCAGCGGCGCCGCGCTGCACCGCCAGCGTCACGACGGCCCTTGCGTCGACGACGCTGCGGCTCGTCAAAGCCTGGGGCGCCAACAGCCGCAGTGGCGACGTGGCGTCCCTCGGTTCGACGACGGGTCTGCTCAACAACACCGCGGCGTTCTCCGCGACGGCGTCGGTGGACGGCAACAGCGACACCGTGACGGTGTTCGCCGGCGAGCAGGCGCTGCTGCCCGCGGAGACCATGGCGGGCGGCGCCCTGGCGGAGTACGGCGTGGCCGTGGCCTGCACCGGCGGCACGCTCGGCGGTACCGACGGCAAGGTGGCCAACACCCTGTCGATCCTCGCGTCCGATGCCGGCAACCCGATCACCTGCACCTACACGAATACGTTCGTGCAGCGGGCGGAGATCAGCCTCGATAAGACGAGTACCGCCACGAGCGTCACGGCGGCGGGCGACGTCATCCCGTATTCGCTGACCGCGACGAACACCGGCAACGTTGCGCTGAGCAACGTCACGCTCAGCGACCCGCTGATCGCGGCCCTGACGTGTACGCCCGCTGTGCCGGTGGCGACGCTCGCCATCGGCGCCAGCGTCACTTGCACTGGCTCGTACACGGTGACGCAGGCCGACATCAACCGCGTGGGCAGCAGCGACGGCGTGGATGACGGGATCATCCGCAATGCCGCTACGGCCACCGGCACGCCCGGCGTTGGTGCGCCGGTGAGTGACGGCGATTCCGTCGACGTGACCCTCCCGCCGATCAACGTCGCGGGCAGCCTCCTCAAGTCGGCCGCGTTGGTCGATACCGACGGCAGCGGCGGGGCCAGCGTCGGCGAAGTCATCACGTACACGTTCACCGGCGTCAATTCCGGCAACGTCACGCTGTCGAACATCACGATCACCGACCCGCTGCTGCCTTCGTTGGCCTGCGCGCCGTCGGGCGACCTGCTGCCCGGCCAGTCGCGTACTTTCGGCACCGCGCCGCCGGCTGCCATCGCGTGTACCGGCAACACCTACACGGTGACACAGGCCGACGTCGACACCCTCGGCGGCGGTGACGGCGACATCGACAACACGGCGACCGGCAGCGCCACCCAGCCGGACGGCACGACCGTCTCCGCGACCGGCACGGCGAGTGTGCCGGTCGATGCGGCGACGCCGGCGCTGACGGTGGACAAGACGGCGGGCACGCCGTCGGGCAGCACCGCTGGCAGCACGATCGCGTACAGCTTCCTGGTGACCAACACCGGCAACGTGACGATCACGGGCCTGGTGATCAACGACGCCAACCTCGACGCCGCGGCCGTGTGCCCGGTGACGACGTTGGCGCCGGGGGCGAGCACCACCTGCACCGGCACGCACACGATCACCCAGGCCGAGGTCGATGCGGGCGCGGTCAACAACAGCGCGACCGCGACCGGCACCACGCCGGGCGGCGGCACGATCACGAGTCCGGCGGACACGACGAGCACGTCGATTGCGGCGAATCCGAGCCTGACCGTCGACAAGACCGCGGGCACGCCGACGTACAGGTCGATCGGCGAGGTCATCAGCTACAGCTATCTCGTCACCAACACCGGCAACGTCACGATCACCGCGCTCAGCGTCGCGGACGATCGCATCGCCAGCGTGAGCTGCCCGGTGACGGCGCTGGCGCCGGCCGCGAGCACCACCTGCACCGGCAGTTACACCGTCGTCGCGGGTGACCTGACGGGAACGCCTGGAACCATCACGAACATCGCCACGGCGAATGGCGCCCCGGCACTCGGCACGCTGACGCCGGCGACCGACACCGTGACGATCACCGAGGCGCCGAGTGCGATCGATGCCGTGGACGACACCGGCACGGTGGCGAACGGCGCGACGGGCGGCACGGCCGTGCCGAACGTGCTGGTCAACGACACCTTGAACGGCAACCCGGCGACGCTGGCGACCGTCACGCTGACCCAAGTGTCGACGACCAACCCGAACGTGACGCTGGACCCGGCGACGGGTGCGGTGAACGTGGCGGCGGGAACGCCGGCCGGCACGTACACGCTGGTCTACCAGATCTGCGAGCAGCTGAACCCGACCAACTGCGACCCGGCCACCGCGA
>JBOFQO010000084.1:0-22168 GCA_051660925.1 Silanimonas sp.
CGTCGATCACCGACGCGAGCGCACCGGCGAACGTCGCGGCCGGCAGGTAGCGCGTGCGCCGCCCGGCCTCGTGCGCCGCGCGGCAGGCGGCCAGCAGCAGATGGCTCTTGCCGCTGCCTTCGCCGCCTTCGACGAACACCGAGGCCTCGCCGCGGCCGTCGGCCGTCGCACGCAGCGCTTCGACCGCCCAGTCATGGCCGACGAACAGGTCGAAGCGCTGGTCCGGCCCCACCGGCAGCGCCAGCGGAAGCTGGGCGCTCATGCCGGCCGGGTGTCGCCGTCGTCCCGGGGCGATGGCGTGACCGGCGACGCGCTGGCCACTTCACCCTCGCTCGCCCCTTCGACCACGCCGTCGCCGTCGCGGTCCTCGCGGTACAGCAGGCTCTGCGTGTAGCGCTCGTGGGCATAGCGCAGCAGCACCATGATCACCGCCGCGGCGGGAAGCGCGAGCAGGATGCCGAGAAAGCCAAACAGCTGGCCGCCGGCCATGATCGCGAAGATCACCGCCACGGGATGCAGGCCGATGCGGTCGCCCACCAGCCACGGCGTCAGCACGAAGCCTTCGATCACTTGGCCGCCGCCGAACACCGCACAGACCAGCACAAGGTGGAACAGGTCGCCGTGCTCGACGAGCGTCGCGATCACCGCGGCGATAAGGCCGATCGCGGTGCCGAGGTAGGGCACGAAGCTCAGCAGCCCGGCGATCATGCCGATCAGGAAGCCGAGGTCGAGGCCGATCAGGCTCAGGCCCACGCCGTAGATGACGCCCAGCGCGATCATCACGCTGACCTGCCCGCGCAGGAAGCCGCCGAGCACGTCGTCCGACTCGCGCGCCAGACGCACGACGGTCGGCTCAAGCGGGCGCGGGACCAGCTCATGCACCGCGGCAATCATCGAGCGCCAGTCGCGCATGAAGTAGAACGTGACCAACGGGATCAGCAGCAGGTTGGCCACCAGGGCCAGCAGCGCAAGGCCAGACTTCGACAGCCCGCCGATGACGTTGGCGGCGACGCCGCCGGCCTGCTGCCAATGCTCCTTCAGCAAAGCGCCCAGCTCGGCGGGATCGACATAGGCCGCGATCGACACGTCGAAGCGCGCCTCCACCCACGGAATGGCCGTGCCGGTGATCCAGGTGCCGAGCTTCGGACCCCATTCGATCGCGCGCTCCACCTGCGTCTTCAGCATCGGCACCAGCAGCAGCACGACCAGCGTGACCAGCAGCGTCATCAGCAGGAACACCAGCGTGACCGCGGTGCCGCGCGAGCGGCCGCTACGCTCGATGCGCGAGACCAACGGGTCGGCGACCCAGGCCAGCAGGGCGGCGACCGCGAACGGCGTCAGTACCGGCCCGAGCAGCCAGAGCAGCACGCCGAGCACGACGAAGCCGCCGAGCCAGAGCCAGGGGCGCAACCAGAGCAGCGGGGGATTCATCGAGCCTTCCTTTGCATGGGATCAGCGCGCGAGCCGATAGCGGATCAGCGTCGGCAGCGTCGGATCGCTCGTCATCGCGGTGGTTTCCGGCACGAGGCGACCGGAGCCGGCGAGCATCGCCTCGAAACGGGCACGGTCGACGGCGAGATCCAGCCGGACGCGCAGCGCATCGGGCTTCGCTTCAACCACCTCGAAGCCGCGCAGCACCGGCAGCGACTGCAAGTAGGCCGCGAGATTCAACCAGCCGGACTGACTGCTGATGCCGAGGATCTCGGCCTCGATCACTTCAGCCTTGCCGGCCTCGATGCGCTTGGCCTGCCGCGCGGCGAGCACGTCAGCGGCGCGATCGGCCCCAGCAGCGATGGCACGCTGCGGGCTCGGATCGGTCACGCTCCAGCGCGCGAGCTCCTCGCCGCCGTTGGCCAGCAGCCATTCGCTGGTCCAGCCGGTCGTGCCAGCGCGCGACACCTTACCCAGCAGCTGCATGCGGGCGCCGTAACGGCCCGACAACACGGCGATGGCGGCCGGATCCAACGCCCAGATGCTGCTCGCGGCCGGCTGCTCGACCGCCGTGCCGCCGGGCAACAGGAAGCGCACGCCGCGCTCGAGGCCGCGCTGCGCCAGTGGCTTCACCACGTTGATCTGCTGCGCCGACACCAGGCGCGCACCAGCGCCACCGCCATCGTCGATCGCCAGCCAGAGCATCGGCTTCGGCCGCTCGCCGAGCCACAGCGGCAGACCGGCCGCGACCACCAGCGCGTCGACGGCGTCGGGGTCGAAGCTGGCGGCGAGCACCTGGCGCTGCAGCGGCACGCCGCCGACCATCTCCTCGACGTCGCGGTAGTCGGTGCCGACCAGCATCGACTCGGCCACGCGTAGGGCTTTCTGCACCACCGGGTCGGTCGGTGCCGCGGCCCGCCCGCTCACGCGGACGAGCACCTGGGCCAGCGCGCGGCCCAACGCGGCATGGCGTTCGCGGCTCTCCTGCGAACTGACGGGCACCTCGGCGGTATACCACTCCATCTCGCGGGTGGGCGCCTCGCTTTCGCTGGCCTCAGGCGTATCGGTCGGCGCCGCGACCGGGCCGACGGCCGCCGACGGCAACGGGTTCGCGGACGCGGGCAGGACGGCACAGAGCAGGGCGACGGCCGGCAGGGCACGGAAAAGTCGAGAGGAAAGCGCGCGCATCGTGGACTCCGAGAGACGCGCCATGGTGCCGCAGGCCGCGCGCGAGCGTCCAACCGGGTGGCCACGACCGCGGCCACGGTTCAGGCCGGCCTCGGCCGCGATCCCGCCGTGCGCCGGCCGTCGGCCCGACCCCGGCTGGTAAACTGCGTGCTTCGCTTGATGCCCGAAGGCCCGCCACCCGTGAGCACCCCGACGCCCCTGACCTACCGCGACGCGGGGGTCGACATCGACGCCGGCAACGACCTCGTCGAGCGCATCAAGCCGCTGGTGAAGCGCAGCTTCCGGCCCGAGGTGATGGGCGGGCTCGGTGGCTTCGGCGCGCTGTTCGACCTTTCGGGCAAGTACCGCGAGCCGGTGCTGGTCTCCGGCACCGACGGCGTCGGCACCAAGCTGAAGCTCGCGCACCAGCTCGACCGCCACGACACCATCGGCATCGACCTCGTGGCCATGTGCGTCAACGACGTGCTGGTGCAGGGTGCGGAGCCGCTGTTCTTCCTCGACTACTTCGCCACCGGCAAGCTGCACATCGACACCGCCGCGGCGGTCATCGGCGGCATCGCGAAGGGCTGCGAGCTCTCGGGCTGCGCGCTGATCGGCGGCGAGACCGCCGAGATGCCGGACATGTACGCGCCGGGCGAGTACGACCTCGCCGGCTTCTGCGTGGCTGCGGTGGAGAAAAGCGAACTGCGCGACGGCGGTCGCGTGCGCGAGGGCGACGTGCTGCTCGCCCTGCCCTCCTCCGGCCCGCACAGCAACGGCTATTCGCTGATCCGCAAGGTACTCGCCCGCGCCGGCTTCGACGCCGCGAAAGGCGGCCTCGACGTGCAGGTTGGCGGCGTGCCCCTGCTCGACGCGCTAATGACGCCGACCCAGCTCTACGTGAAGCCGATCCTGTCGCTGCTGCAGGCCTTTCCGGGTGTCGATTCGCCGATCCACGGCATGGCGCACATCACCGGCGGCGGCCTCACGGAGAACATCATCCGCGTCATTCCGGACGGCCTCGGCCTCGACATCGACGCCACGACGATCGTGCTGCCGCCGGTGTTCGACTGGCTGCAGCGCGAGGGCGCGATTGCCGACGCCGAGATGTGGCGCACCTTCAACTGCGGCATCGGCTTCGTACTGGTGGTGCCGGAGTCGTCGATGGCGGCGCTCGCCGCACCGCTGGCGGGCGCCGGGCTCGCTCCGCGCCCGATCGGCCGCGTCGTGAAGCGCGACGGCGCGTCAGTGCACGAGCGTGTGCGGATCGGCTGAAGGCCACGACGATGGGCACCGCCCGGCGCCTCGGCATCGCCCTTTCCACCCTGCTCGCCGTGTCGATGGCGGGCTCGGCGACGTGGCTGTGGCCGCTGATGCGGCGAACCGATGCGACCTACATGGCGTACGTGCAACGCGACGTCAGCTTCGGTTGGCTGCTGCTGCAGGCCGCGACGCCGCTGTTCGTGCTGAGCGCGATGACGGGGCTTGGCGCCGCTGTGCTCGCCTGGCGCCTGGCCGACCGTCGCCCCGGACTCCACCCGCAGCGACAGGAATGACACCCATGGCCACTGTGCCGATCACCGACGAGACGACGCAACAGCTCGAGCTGCTTGCGATCTTCCACTACATCCTCGCCGGCATCACGGCGCTTTTCGCGCTGTTTCCGATCCTGCATCTCGCCATAGGGCTCTGGATGGTCAGCGGCGGCTTCCCGGAGGAGGCTTCGAAGCCCGGGCAGCCGCCAATGGACCCGAAGATGTTCGGCTGGCTCTTTGTCGGCATCGCATCCGCGCTCATCGCCCTCGGCATGACGCTGGCCGCATTGCTGGCCATCGCCGGCCGGCGTCTCAAGCAGCGCCGAAGCCACACCTTCTGCCTGGTGGTCGCCGGCGTGTCGTGCATGAACATGCCGCTCGGCACGGTGCTCGGCGTGTTCACGCTCGTCGTACTCACCCGCCCCGGTGTGCGCGAGGCGTTCGAGCGCGCATGAGCCTGCGCATCGCGGTGCTGGCCTCGGGCCGCGGCAGCAACTTCGCGGCCCTGCTCAAGGCCTGCGGTGAGGGCCGCATCGACGGCCGCGTCGCCGGCGTGTTCTCCGACAAACCCGACAGCGGCGCCGTCGCGCTCGCGCGGCGGGCCGGCGTTCACGCCTGGGCGATGAAGCCAAACGGGTTCTCAACGCGCGAGGCCTTCGATGCCGCGATGTTCGACGCGATCGACGCGGTTCAGCCCGACCTCATCGTCTGTGCGGGATACATGCGCATCATCGGCGCCGCCGCCGTGGAACGCCTCCCGAACCGCATGATCAACATCCATCCCTCGCTGCTGCCGCGCCACCCGGGCCTGCACACGCACCAGCGTGCGCTGGACGCTGGCGACGCCGAGCACGGTGCCAGTGTGCACATCGTCATCCCCGACCTCGATGCCGGCCCGGTGCTCGCGCAGGTGCGCGTGCCGGTGCGCGGCGACGACAGCGCCGCCTCGCTCGCCGCCCGTGTGCTGGATCGCGAGCATCCGCTGCTGCTGGCCAGCGTCGTTGCCATCGCGCGCGGCGAACTCGAGCTCGGCGCCGATGGCGTGCGTTGGCTCGGTACGGCGCTGCGCGCGCCCCTGCTGCTCGGCGACGACGATCGCCTGCGCGCCGCCCGCTGATCGCGGCGGCTTCGACGAACCGACCGAGGATCCTTCCGATGCTCTCCATGCCCCTCCGCAGCGCGATCCTGCTCGCCCTCGTGACGGCGCTGCCGCTGGCCGCCGCGCCGGTCACGCCATTCAGCGCCACCTCTGAAGTCCGCCGCACCGGCGACCTGCTCGGCGAAGCCACGCTGCGCCTCGCCGGCAGCGGCGGCCAGTGGCAATTCACCTCGCAGACGCGCGGCACGCACGGCCTGGCGCGGGCCGCCGGCGTCCGGATCGACGAGTCCAGCCGCTTCCGCTACGTCGATGGCCGGCCGGAGACGCTGGAGTACCGTTACGTGCAAGAGACCAGCTTCAATTCGCGCGAACGTGGCGCGGTCGTCGACGCCGCCGCCAGCCGCATCGCCCTGCGCAACCGCGACAATCGCCACGACGTGCCCTACGTTCCGGGCGTGCTCGACCGCCAGCTCGTCACCATCGCGCTGATGCAGGCGGTCGCCGCCGGCCGTCAGGGCATGCAGACCCTGCAGGTCGCGGGCCGTCACGAGGTCGAGGCGCAGACCTGGGTGATCGGCGGGGTGGAGCCGGTGTCGATGGGGGCGGCCTCGGAGCAGGGGCTGCGCATCGAGCGCCGCCGTGACGCGGGCGAAGGCCGCCGCACCGTGCTGTGGCTCGATCAGGACCAAGACCACCTGCCGCTGCGCATCGAGCAGCGCGAGGACGACGGCGAGCACGTCGAGATGCGCCTCGTCCGGCGCGGCTGATTGGCTTTTTGCGGCGGCGTGGTGCCCGCGCCGTCGTCAGCCGGCGACGACCCGCCAGCCGGCCTCGACCAGCGCCCAGAGCGTCGGCGCCATCTGCAGCACCGCCCAGGCTTTGGTCGCCATCGCAACAAAGACTTCGTAGAGGACGATGAAGTAGCCGATCGTCACCAGCAGCCAGAACACCGCGAACAGGAACATCAGGCCGTCATCGGCCATTAACGCCAGCGCGGCGCAGACGATGGCCAGTGCCGGCAGCAGATTGTTGAACGGAATGCCGGCCACCGGGATGGCGAGCAGCAGGGCGGCGACGATGACCAGCGAGCCGGCGATGCGATGGCCGCGACGACCCTCCGTCCAATGCCCGAGTCGAGGCCGCACCAGCTTTCCGGCCCAGCCCAGCACCTTTCGCGCGGCGGTGGCGAGCTGGCCCCACTGCTTCGCATCGAGTGGCGCCTGCGAGAGTTTCTCCGGCAGCCAGGGCCGCGCGTCACCTCGGGCCAGCTGCCAGCCGATCCCGGCCAGCGCGAGGCCGCCGATGGTGCTCAGCGGCCCGAGCGAGATCGGCTGCAGGAAGGGCAGGCAAAGCACGACGAGCGTGAAGCCGAACGCCGAAGCCCCGCCTTCGCCGAGCACCTCGCCGATGCGCGGTGGCACCGGCGCCGCCGCCGCCGCGTCCAGGGCCGCCAGGATGTCCTCGCCGACGCGCTGCACGCGTCAGCCCGGCAGTCGACGGATGCGCGCGCCGAGGCCGCCGAGTTTCTCTTCGATGTTCTCGTAGCCGCGATCGATGTGGTACACGCGGTCGACCGTGGTTTCGCCGTCGGCGACCAGACCGGCCAGCACCAGCGAGGCCGAGGCGCGCAGGTCGGTGGCCATGATCGGTGCGCCGGTCATCCTCTTGACGCCGCGGATGATCGCCGTGTTGCCCTCGATGCGAACGTCGGCGCCAAGGCGCGTCAGCTCGTTCAAGTGCATGAAACGGTTCTCGAAGATGGTCTCGGTGATGACGCCGACGCCCTCGGCGATGGTGTTCATCGCCGCGAACTGCGCCTGCATGTCGGTCGGGAAGGCCGGGTATGGCGCGGTGGTCAGGCTGACCGCTTTCGGGCGATTGCCGCGCATGTCGACTTCGATGAAATCCGGGCCGGTGTTGACGTGGCCGCCGGCCTCCTCGAGCTTCTGCAGCACGGAGTCCATGATGTCGGCGCGGGTCTTCTTCGCCACGACGCGGCCGCCGGTCATCGCGCCGGCGACCAGGAATGTGCCGGTCTCGATGCGGTCGGGCAGCACGTCATAGCGGCCACCGTGCAGGCGGTCGACGCCATGGATGGTGATCTTGTTGGTGCCGGCGCCCTCGATGCGCGCGCCCATCGCCACCAGGCAATGCGCGAGATCGACGACCTCAGGCTCCTGCGCGCAGTTCTCCAGCACCGTGGTGCCATCGGCCAGCGTCGCCGCCATCAGCACGTTCTCGGTGCCGGTGACCGTGACCATGTCGAACACGAAGCGCGCGCCCTTCAGGCGCTTCGCCGAGGCCTTGATGAAGCCGCCTTCCACAACGACATCGGCGCCGAGCGCCTGCAGGCCGCGGATGTGCTGGTCGACGGGACGCGAGCCGATGGCGCAACCGCCCGGCAGCGCGACCTGCGCATGGCCGAAGCGCGCCAGCAGCGGGCCCAGTACCAGGATCGAGGCGCGCATGGTCTTGACCAGCTCGTAGGGCGCGACGGTGCTGGTGACATGCCGTGGGTCGGCGGTGATCGTCAGCTTCTCGTCGACGATCAGCTGCACGCCCAGTTCGCCAAGCAGCTCCATCGTCGTCGTGACGTCGTGCAGGTGCGGGACGTTGCCGATCTCGACGGCGTTTTCGGCCAGCAACGTGGCGCAGAGGATGGGCAGGACGGCGTTCTTCGCACCGGAAATCTGCACTTCGCCGTTCAGCGCTTCGCCGCCGGCAATCACGATCTTGGCCATCTCAGCTCCGCTCGGCTTCGTCAGGGGTCAGGGTGCGCAGGGCCAGCGCGTGGATCTCGCCGCCCATGCGCTCGCCCAGCGTGGCGTAGACCATGCGGTGGCGGGCGAGCGGCAGTTTCCCGGCGAACGCGGGGGTGACGACGGTGGCTTCGAAATGCACGCCGTCGGCGCCCTCAACGTGGACCCGGGCGCCGGGCAGGCCAGCTTCGATCAGCTGGCGCACGAAATCTGCATTCATGTGGGAGGCGAGGTGGGCCGAAGGCCCTGCCGTAAACTAGGGCGTTCATTGTACTCCCCGAAGGCTTCCCATGAGTGCCCCAGCGGCCGCGACCGCCCCCGGATTGCCCGATTTCGCCAGCCACGGCCGACGCGTGGTGGCCGAGGAGGCCGAGGCCCTGGCGGCGCTCGCGAGCCGACTCGACGGCGCCTTCGCCCAGGCGTGCCGGACGATCCTCGCCTGCCGCGGCCGCATCGTCTGCACGGGAATGGGCAAGTCCGGCCACATCGCCCGCAAGATCGCCGCGACACTGGCCTCCACCGGCACCCCAGCCTTCTTCATGCACCCGGGCGAAGCCAGCCACGGCGACCTCGGCATGGTGACCGAGCGCGACGTGGTACTGGCCCTGTCGTACTCCGGGGAGAGCGACGAGATCCTGATGATCGCCCCGGCGCTGAAGCGCATGGGCGTGCCCCTGGTCGCCATGACCGGCCGCCCGTCGTCGTCGATGGCACAGCTGGCCGACGTGCATCTCGATGTGTCGGTCCCCTCGGAGGCCTGCCCGCACAACCTCGCGCCGACCACCAGCACCACGGCCTCGCTGGCCCTCGGCGACGCGCTGGCGGTGGCGGTGCTCGAGGCGCGCGGCTTCACGCCGGAGGACTTCGCCCGCTCGCATCCGGCCGGCGCGCTCGGCCGCCGCCTGCTGCTGACCATCCGCGACGTCATGCACGCCGGCGACGACGTGCCGCGCGTCGACGCGGAGGCCTCGATCGCGCAAGCCCTTGTGGTGATGAGCCGCGGCCGTCTCGGCATGACCGCGGTGGTCGATGCCGACGATCGCCTCGTCGGCGTGTTCACCGACGGCGACCTGCGCCGCGCGCTCGACGATCCGGCGCTGGATGTGCGCGCCGACGCGGTCTCGAAGGTGATGGGCCGCTCGCCGAAAACCATCGCGCCCGACGAACTGGCCAGCGCGGCCGTGCACGCGATGGAGGAATACAAGGTCAACGCGCTCGTGGTTGTCGACGGCGATCGCCGCGTCGTCGGCGCGCTGAACTTCATCGACCTGCTGAATGCGCGGGTGGTCTGAACCATGGCCTACGCCCATCTCGCCGACTACCCGACGGATATTCGCGAGCGTGCCGCGCGAGTGCGGCTCGCCTGCTTCGACGTCGACGGCACGCTGACCGACGGCCGCCTGTGGCTGGACGCGGACGGCCGCGAGCTGAAGGCCTTCCATATCCTCGACGGTATGGGCCTGCGCCTGCTGGAGGAGCACGGCGTGCGCGTGGCGTTGATGACCGCGCGCAAGAGCGCCGTCGCCGAAGCCCGCGGCCGCGAGCTGCGCCTTTCCGAGGTGCACGTCGGCGTCAAGGACAAGCGCGCGCTGCTGGAATCGCTGTGCGCGAAGCACGGTCACACGCCCGCCGAGGCCGCGATGATGGGCGACGACCTCGTCGACCTCGGCGCGCTGGCCGTCGCGGGCCTGGCGGTGGCGCCTTCCAATGCCCACGCCTGGGTGAAGGAACGCGTGCACTGGCGGACCCGTGCGGCTGGTGGTGAAGGCGCCGCGCGCGAACTCTGCGACCTGATCCTCGGCGCGCAAGGCAAGGCCGAGGCCGTGCTCGCGGGTTTCCTGCGATGAATCGCCTCTGGCTCGGCCTGCTGCTGGCCCTCGGTGCCGCTGCGACCGGCCTGGCGCTGTGGTGGCTGCGCGAACCGCCGACGCCGCCCGCCATCGACACCCGCGCCGACTACCGCCTTGAGGGCTTCGAGATGACCGCACTGCGTAAAGACGGCAGCGAAGGCTTCACCGTCGTCGGCCCACTGCTTGAGCGCGACCAGGAAGCCCAGGTCACGACGCTGACCGAGCCGCGCTTCGGCTTTCCCGGCGATGTGCCCGGGCAGCGCTGGGACGCGCGCTCGGCCAGCGCCTGGATCGGCCACGACAACGACGAAGTGCGGCTCGAAGGCGGCGTGGAAATGCTCGGCCCACCCGAGGACGACGGCCGCCAGGTGCGCTTCAGCACCGACCACCTCAGCGTGTTCACTGAATCCGAACGTGCACGGACGGACGCCGCGGTGACCATCACCCAAGGCCGCTCTATACTCCAAGCGACCGGCCTCAATGTGGATATGCGGGCCAAAACCTATGAGCTCCTCGCCGATGTCGATTCGACGTTCTATTCCGAGCCTTCTCGTCGTCCTGCTGCCGCTGCTGGCCGCGCCCGCCCTTGAGGCGACGAAGAGCGACCGCGACCAGCCGATGGGCGTGCGTTCCGACCGCCAGAGCGGCGGCCTCGGCGACGACGACAGCATCGTGATGAGCGGTAACGTCGAGATCACCCAGGGTACGCTGCAGGTGAACGCCGCGACGGCCACGGTCGAGCGCCGCGGCGGCGATGTGCAACGCATCATCCTCGAGGGCATGCCGGTGCGCATTCGCCAGGAAAACGACCGCGGCGAAGTCATCGATGCCCAGGCCGCGCGCGTGACCTACGCGCCGGACAGCGAAATCATGCTGCTGGCCGGCGGCGCACGCGTCGCGCAGACGCGCGGCGCCCTGCAGGCCGAGACCATCCGCTACAACCTCGACACCGGCAACATCGACAGCGGCGGTGACGGCAACCGCGTGCCGATGACCATCCAGCCCAAAGCCCGCGCGGCCGGCAACTGATGCTGTCGGCGCGCGCGCTCACCAAGCGCTACAAGAAGCGCGAGGTTGTCAAGGATTTCGGCTTCGATCTGCATCCGGGCGAAGTCGTCGGCCTGCTCGGCCCCAACGGCGCCGGCAAGACCACCTGCTTCTACATGGTCGTCGGCCTCGTGCCGAGCGACGGCGGACAGATCCTGCTCGACGGGCAAGACATCAGCACCCTGCCGATGCACCAACGCGCCCGTCGCGGCGTCGGCTACCTGCCGCAGGAGGCCAGCGTGTTCCGCAGTCTGTCCGCTGCCGACAACGTGCGTGCCGCGCTGGAGCTGCGTGAAGACCTCGACGCCACGGCACGCGAGGCCGAGCTCGGCCACCTGCTCGACGAGCTGCACATCGGCCACGTCGCCGAGCAGTCCGGCGAGAGCCTCTCCGGCGGCGAGCGCCGGCGCATCGAGATCGCCCGCGCACTAGCGGCGAACCCGCGCTACATGCTGCTCGACGAACCGTTCGCGGGCGTCGACCCCATCTCCGTCGGCGAGATCCAGGGGATCATCCGCCACCTCAAGCACCGCGGCATCGGCGTGCTGATCACCGACCACAATGTCCGCGAGACGCTCGGCATCTGCGACCGCGCCTACATCCTCAATGCCGGCACCGTGCTGGCGCAGGGCTCACCGAACGACGTGCTGATGAACCCGGACGTGCGCCGGGTCTACCTCGGTTCCAGCTTCACGATGTAGCCCATCGATGAAAGCCGCCCTGCAGACCAAGCTGGGCACCGGCCTCGCGCTCACACCGCAACTCCGCCAGGCCATCCGCCTGCTGCAGCTCTCGCAGATCGAACTGGAGGCCGAGCTGCGGACCGCCGTGGAAAGCAACCCGCTGCTCGAGCTCACCGAACCCGGCGACGACGACGGTGCGGGCGACGCGAGCAGCGTGGACGGCGAGCCGCGCGGCGACGTGCAGGACGAGGCGCTCGGCGCCGATCCGTCATCGACTGCGGACGCGGAGTCGACGCCCGACGACGACGCCCAGGCCGCCGCCGAGGCCTTCGCCGACGAGGAGTGGACCCTCGGCGACGACGAACTTGGCCCGCGCCAGCGTGAGGACGGCGACGATAGCGAACGCGAGGATGCCCAGGCCGCCCCCGGTCTGCATGAACACCTGCGCTGGCAGCTGCGAATGAGCGTGCATTCGGCGCGCGACGAAGCGATCGGCGAAGCGGTGATCGACGCGCTCGACGACGACGGCTACCTGCGCGAGCCGCTCGAGTCGCTGCCCGCCGCCCTGCCCGCCGAGCTCGAGGTAACGCTCGACGAGATCCGCGCCCTGCTCCGCCTGGTGCAGCAGTTCGACCCGCTGGGCTGCGGCGCGCGAGACCTCGCCGAATGCCTCGGGCTGCAGCTCGCGGCGCTGTCGGAGGACACGCCGGGACTGGTGCTGGCGCACCGGCTCACGGCGGGGCATCTCGACGCGGTGGCGAAGCAGCGGCCGGAGAAGCTGGCCGTCGAACTCGGCGTCGACGCCTTCGCACTGGCGGAAGCCATTGCCCTGGTGAAATCGCTCGATCCGAAGCCGGGTTCGCGCTTCGGCGGCGCAGCGGCGGAGTACGTGCAGCCTGACGCCGTTGCCGTGAAGCAGCGCGGCATCTGGCGCGTGCGCATGACGCGCGGCGGCGGCGCGCTGCGCCTGAACGCGCATTACCAGGGCCTGATCGGTCGCTGCAGCCGCAACGACGACGCCTACCTGCGCGGCCAGCTGCAGGAGGCACGCTGGCTGATCAAGGCGCTGGAAAACCGCGGCGACACCCTGCTGCGTGTGGCGGAAGCCATCGTCCGCACCCAGAGCGCCTTCCTCGACCATGGCCTTGAGGCGATGCGCCCACTGACCTTGCGCGACGTCGCCGAGCAGCTCGACCTTCACGAATCAACGATCTCGCGCGCCACGACGCGCAAGTACCTGCGCACGCCGCGTGGCACCTTCGAGTTCAAGTTCTTCTTCAGCGCCGGGCTGGCCACCGACCACGGCGGCGCAGCGTCCTCGACCGCGGTGCAGGCCATGATCCGCAAGATGATCGCCGCCGAGCCCGAGGGGAAACCTCTTTCCGATCAAGCGCTTGCGGACGCTCTGAAGGCCGAGGGCATCGCCGTGGCGCGGCGCACGGTGGCGAAGTACCGCGAAGGGCTGGGCATCCCACCCTCGTCGGAGCGCGGCAGCCGCTGAGGCCCGGGCTGACACGGGAATTTGACGAAGTTCTGCTTTGCCGCCTCCCGGAGGGGCGTATGCTGCCGGCAGTGAAGGTTTGTTTGTCCCAGCGAGGAGAACGCGCCCATGCGCCTTGAAGTGAGCGGCCACCAGATCGACATCACCCCGGCCCTGAAGGACTTCGTGACGACCAAGCTGGAGAAGATCTCCCGCCATTTCGACCATCATCTCGATGTCCGCGTGCTGCTTTCCGTGGACAAGCTGCAGCAAAAGGCCGAAGCCACCCTGGCGCCGCGCGGCAAGGCCCTGCATGCCGAAGCCGAGGCCGCCGACATGTACGCCGCCATCGATCTGCTGGTCGACAAACTCGACCGCATCGTGCTCAAGGAGAAAGAGCGCATGACCGACCACCACCGCGGCGAATCCGCCATCCGTTCCGGCAGCTTCGGCTGATCGAACCGCCCCATCCCCTCGATCCCCATGCACCTCCTCGACCTCCTGGCGCCCGCGCGCGTGATCGCGGGCGCCAAGGTTTCTTCCAAGAAACGCCTGCTCGAACAACTGGCCCAGCTGCTCGGCGACGGTGATGCCGAGCGCGAGCGCGCCCTCTTTGACAGCCTCTGCCAGCGCGAGCGCCTTGGCAGCACCGGCCTCGGCCACGGCGTCGCCATCCCGCACGGCCGCAGCCCCGCCCTGAGCGTGGCCACCGGCGCCTTCATCAAGCTGTCCGAGCCGGTCGATTTCGGCGCCAGCGACGGCCAGCCGGTCGACTTGCTGTTCGCGTTGGCCGTGCCGGAGCACTTCACCCAACAGCACCTCGTGTTGCTGGCACAGCTGGCGGAGATGTTCGCCGACGAGGCCTTTCGCAGCCGCCTTCGCGCGGCCGCCGACAGCGACACGCTGTACCGGCTGGTCGCCGACTGGCGTCCCGGCCACTCCGCGGCGGCCTGAGACGCCACCGCGCATGCTGCCGCGTCGACTCAGCGCCCGCGAACTGTTCGAACAGCACCGCGACCGCCTGGGCCTGCGCTGGCTGTCGGGCCAGGCGGGGGGTGATCGCGCCCTCGAGGCCGAAGAGCACCGCACGCGACGGCCATCGCTGGTGGGCTACCTCAACGTCATCCACCCGAACAAGGTGCAGATCCTCGGCCGCGAAGAGCTGCAGTGGCTCGACTCGCTCGACGCCCGGCAACGCTGGGAAACCCTGCAGAAGATTGTCGACTTCCGCCCGCTGGCGCTGGTGATCACTCGCGACCAGGGCTGCCCGACCGACCTGCGCGACATCGCCGAGGAGTCCGGCACACCGCTGTGGATCTCGCCACAGGCCGGGCATGAGCTGCTCTCGCAGATGCAGTACGTGCTGGCCCGGGCGCTGGCGCCGCGCATCACCCTGCACGGTGTGTTCATGGAGATCTATTCGATCGGCGTGCTGATCACGGGCGAGTCGGGCCTCGGCAAGAGCGAGCTGGCGCTGGAGCTGATCTCACGCGGCCACCGCCTCGTCGCCGACGACGCGCCGGAGTTCACTCAGATCGCGCCCGACGTGCTCGACGGCACCTGCCCCGAGCTGCTGCAGGACCTGCTCGAAGTCCGCGGCCTGGGCATCATGAACATCCGGCAGATGTTCGGCGACACCGCGGTGAAGCGGAACAAGTACCTGCGCCTGATCGTCAACCTCGTACGTCCCGGCGACGCGATCGACATCGAGGGGCTCTCGCGGCTGACCGGCGAGACCGCCGCGCGGCCGGTGTTCGGCCTCGACGTGCCAGTGTTCAACCTGCCGGTGGCGGCGGGCCGCAACCTCGCCGTGTTGACCGAGGCCGCTGCGCGCCTGCACATCCTGCGCGCCAAGGGCGAAGACCCGGCCGCGGCCTTCCTCGCACGGCACTCCTCGATGCTGGACAAGACCGCGCCATGAGCCGCTCCCTCACCGTCGTCTCGGGGCTCTCCGGCGCCGGCAAGACCGTCGCCCTGCGCACGCTCGAGGACCTCGGCTACTACTGCGTCGACAACCTGCCGGCCGACCTGCTGCCCGGCTTCGTCGACAGCGTCGGCGCCAGCGAATCGCACCAGCGACTCGCCGTCGGCATCGACGTGCGCAATCACCACGCCGACCTCGGCAGCATCGGGCAATGGCTGTCGGCGGTCGGCGAGCGCGGCTACCAGCACCGGTTGGTGTTCTTCGACGCGGCCGACGCGACGCTGGTGAAGCGCTACTCCGACACGCGCCGACGCCATCCGCTCTCGCAGCTTGGCCTCGCCCTGCCCGACGCCATCGCACTGGAGCGCCAGGTGCTGCGCCCGGTACGCGCGCTGGCCGACCACGTCGTCGACACCACGGCGCTGAACGTGCACCAGCTGCGCAAGAAGGTGCTCACCGAGCTGGAGGGCGGCCATCGCCCGGGCCTGACCCTGCTGTTCGAGAGCTTCGCCTACAAGCGCGGCTTGCCCGTGGACGCCGATTTCGTCTTCGACACCCGCTGCCTGCCGAACCCGCACTGGGACCCGGCCCTGCGCCCGCTGACCGGCCGCGACGCCTTGATCCAGGCGCACTTCGCCGGCATCGCCGAGGTGCAGGACTACGTCGCCGAGGTGCGCGACTTCGTCGAACGCTGGCTACCGCGATTCGAGTCGGAAACCCGCAGCTACCTATCGGTGGCCTTCGGCTGCACCGGCGGCCGGCACCGTTCCGTGTACCTGGCCGAGACGCTGGCCGCGCATTTCCGCGAAACCGGTCGCGACGACGCCCTGACCTACCACCGCGAACTCGAGTAACGCCCCAGGGATCGTCGCCGGAGGCTTGCCGGCGAGCCACGACGGTTTGCTAAGGTTCGGCGCATGGCCGTCGGAATCCTTCTCGTCACCCACCCTGGCGTCGGCAGCGCGCTGCTCGACACGACGTCGCGCCTGCTCGGCCGGCTGCCGCTGGAGGCTCGCGCTTTCGATGTCGCCTTCGACGCCGACCTTGCCGGCCAGCTGCCGCAAGCGAGTGCGGCGCTGAAGAAGGTGATGGGCGAGGACGGCGCCCTGCTGCTGACCGATGTCTACGGCGCCTCCCCGGCGCGACTGGCGCACCAGCTCGCACAGATCGCGTCGCCGTGCCGGCGCGTGGCCGGCGTCTCGCTGCCGATGCTGCTGCGGGTCATGAACTACGGCGACCAGGGCCTCGAGGAGCTGGCACGGACAGCGGCCAATGGCGGCCGCAACGGCGTGGTGCTCGACGATGCATGAGGCCTTCGATGCTTGAGCGGCAGATCCCGGTCATCAACCGCCTTGGCCTGCACGCGCGGGCCTCGGCCAAGCTCGTGCAGCTTCTCGGTGGCTTCAAGGCACAGGCCACGCTGGTCGGCGGCGGCCGCGAGGTGAACGCGAAGTCGATCATGGGCGTGCTGCTGCTGGCCGCGGGCCAGGGCAGTTCGGTGACCCTGCGCGTCGACGGGCCCGACGAGGCCCAGGCGATGGCGGCGGCCGAGGCGCTGTTCGCGCGCCGCTTCGACGAGGAAAGCTGATGCGGCGCGCGCTGGCCGGCGTCGGCGCGTCGAAGGGGCTCGCCCTCGGCCGCGCCCGCGTCCGCCATCCGCACGTCCTCACCTTGTCCGAGGAGACGATCGCGCCGGACGCCGTCGACGCCGAGCTGCAGAAGCTGGAGGCCGCGATGCAGGCCGCGCGCGACGAGCTCGCCGGGCTGCGCGACAAACTGCACGGCGCGCTGGCGCAGGAGATCGGCGAGTTTCTCGATCTGCACGTGCTGATCCTCGACGACCCGGAGCTGCGCGCCGGGCTGCGCGATCTGATCCAGACCGGGCGCTACTCGGCCGATTACGCGCTCAAATTGCAGCGCGACCGGCTGGCGTCGGTGTTCCAGGCGATGGACAACGACTACTTCCGCACGCGGCTTGATGATCTCGACCACGTGATCGGCCGCGTCCACGCTGCCCTGCACCGCCGCATCGACGACGGCCAACTCGGCCTCGCCGGCGAGATCCTCGTCGCCGACGACATCGCGCCGGCCGAGCTCGCCGAGCTGTCGCGCCAGCAGCTGTTGGCCGTCGTAACGCGCGCCGGCAGCCCGCTCTCGCACAGCGCGATCATCGCCCGCGGCCTGCATCTGCCCATGATCGTGGGCTGCGCGGACGCGCTGTCGCACGTCAATGACGGCGACGCCTTGCTCATCGACGGCCGCGAAGGCCTGCTGGTGGTCGAGCCCGACGCCGACGACCTGTCGCGGTACCACGTCACCAAGGCCAAGATCGAGAAGAAGCGCGCGCAGCTCGAACGCCTGAAGCGTGCGCCGACGCGCACGCAGGACGGGGTCGACATTGGTCTGTACGCGAACGCCGAGCGTCGCGAGGAGATCGCCGAGGCGCTGGCGCTGGGCGCCGATGGTGTGGGCCTGTACCGCACCGAATTCCTGTTCATGGGCCGCACCCAGGTGCCGGACGAGGACGAGCAGTTCCACGCCTACCGCGACGCGGTGCTCGGTATGGCCGGCCGGCCGGTGACGCTGCGCACGCTCGATCTCGGCGCCGACAAGGCCGACAACAGCGGCCTCGCCCTGCGCAACGAGCCCAACCCGGCGCTCGGCCTGCGCGGCGTGCGGCTCTCGCTGTCGCGGCCGATGCTGCTCGACGCCCAGCTGCGGGCGATGCTGCGCGCCTCGGCCTTCGGCCCGGTGCGCGTGCTGGTGCCGATGGTGACGGCGCGCGAGGAGATCGAAGCGGTGAAGGTCCGCCTGCACGCGTTGGCCGCGCGCCTGCGCGGGGACGGCGTGCCGATCGGCGATCGCGTGGCCTTCGGTGTGATGGTGGAAGTGCCCGCCGCAGCGCTGACGCTGGCCGACTACGCCGACCTCGTCGACTTCGCCGCCGTCGGCACCAACGATCTCGTGCAGTACCTGCTGGCCGCCGACCGCACGCACGAAGCCTTGGACGGACTGTACAGCGAGCGCCACCCGGCCGTGCTGCGCCTGCTGCACCAGCTGTTCGCGCAGTCACGCGACGCCGGCCTACCGATCCACGTCTGCGGCGAGCTCGCCGCCAGCGCGCGCGACGTTCCACTGCTCCTCGCGCTGGGCCTGCGAGATTTCAGCGTGCACCCGGGCGCGGTGCTCGAAGTGCGAGAGGCGATCCGCGCCGCCGATCTCAGCAAGCTCAAGCGGCGTACCTCGGCCCTGCTGAAGTGCCGTGAGCGGAGCGAGGTTGACCGCTGGTTGGAGCGCGCGGTCGTCGGCTGATCAGCCGTCGCTGGCGGGCGTCGGCGCGACGTCGGCCTCGGGCTCGGGACAGATCAGGGCCGGCGCTGGCGTCGCAGCGACGACCAGTCGGCTGTTGCGATCAACCATCACGAACCACATTCCTGGAGTAACGAATGGGTCGCTCACCTTCTCGCCTTCGGCGTCGTTCTCGCGCGCCCAGAGCTGCCCTTGGCTGCTCCCCACGTGGAAGTCGAACTTTGGGTTGTCCCAGTCCGTGACGGCCCAGCGCACGCGCACCTTGTAAGGCTGCCCCGGATCGCAGGCCTGTTGCGGCAGGGGCTCGATGATGAGGGACGTGCCGTCGAGGGCCATCGGCTCGGTCGGCACGATGTCTTCGGGTGCGCAGCCGGTGAGGCTGGACGCCAGCGCGGCGAAGGTTACGGCAGGCCAAAACGGACAGCGTGAACGCGGAATGGAAAGGGCCATGGGCGTGTTCGCAATCGGGGATGGCAGGGTGCCGCAGCCTTCGTGAACGCTGCAAGCACGCGCGGCGCACGGTTCGACGTCGTGCTGTTCGACGTCAGGCGCAACCGCCATAATGCGCGCGCCCTGCACGCCGGGACCCGCCTTTGGCCGACGCCGCCCGCCACGAACGCACCGCCCACCAGCTGCGCATGCTGTCGGAGTCGCTCGACAGCGGGCGGCTTGGGCCGGTGCGCCGGCTGGTCAACAGCCTGAGCGCCGCCGAGATCGGCAACCTGCTCGAATCGCTGCCGCCGGCCAAGCGCGACGTGGTCTGGGGCCTGGTCGATCCGGAAGACGACGGCGAGGTGCTGCTGCACGTCGACGACGAGGTGCGCGAAGGCCTGATCGCGGCGATGGACCCGGACGAACTCGTCGCCGCGGTCGAGGATCTCGATATCGACGACCTCGCCGAGCTGCTCGAGGACCTGCCCGACACGGTCATCGACGAAGTGCTGAAGTCGATGGACCGCGAGAACCGCGAGCGGCTCGAGCAGGTGCTGTCGTACCCGGAGGACAGCGCCGGCCGCCTGATGAACCCCGACGTGGTGACGGTGCGCGCCGACGTCAGCGTCGACGTGGTGCTGCGCTTCCTGCGCCTGCGCGGCGAGCTGCCTGACAACACCGACCATCTCTACGTCGTCAGCCGCCGCCACCAGTACCTCGGCCGCATCGCGCTGGCCCAGCTGGTCACGCAGGAGCCGGGCACGCCGATCAACACGCTGATGGACGACAGCCAGCCGGCCATCGCCGTGGAAACGCTGTCCGACGAGGTCGCGCGGCAATTCTCCGACCACGACTGGATCTCCGCGCCGGTGGTCGACGAGAACAACGTGCTGCTCGGCCGCATCACCGTCGACGACGTGGTCGACATCATCCGCGAACAGGCCGACTACCAGGTGCTCTCCGCGGCCGGCGTCAGCGAGGACGAAAGCCTGTTCAGCGGCGTGCTGCGTGCGTTCAAGGGTCGCTTCATCTGGCTCAGCATCAACCTCGGCACGGCCTTTCTCGCCGCCAGCGTGGTCGGGCGTTTCGAGGCCGCACTGGAGGAAATCGTCGCGCTCGCCGTGCTGATGCCGATCGTCGCCGGCATGGGTGGCAACGCCGGCACCCAAGTGCTGGCACTGATGGTGCGCGGCATCGCGCTCGGCCAAGTCTCGGGCACCAACCTGCCGACGCTGGTATGGAAGGAGATCCGCGTCGCGCTGATGAACGGCGTGCTGCTCGGCGCACTGGTCGGCTCGGTGACCCTGGCCTGGTTCCGCGACGGCGGCCTCGCCCTGGTGATCTTCGCTGCGATGGTGATCAATCTCACCTGCGCCGCGACGGCGGGCGTTTTGGTGCCAATGCTGCTGCGCCGCTTCAACGTCGACCCGGCGGTCGGCGGCGGCGTGATCCTGACGACCGTGACCGACGTCATGGGATTCTTCGCCTTCCTCGGCCTCGCCAGCCTCTTCCTGCTGCGCTGAGCATGCGCGCTGTCGACCACTTCGCGTCGCAGCCGGTCCCCGTCGTGCTCGTTGCCGCGCGACTCGGGCTCGTCGGCTGCGGCCGCGGCGACGACGACGACAGGCCTGCGACCGGTCGGACCGCGCCACCCATCACCGGCCCCGACCACAGTGCGCCCGACGCGGCCGGCGCCGGGGCATCGGACAGCACGGCGGCACCCGCGCCCGTGGTTCGCAGCCTGCGCCTCGCGCAGTCCGGCTGGCAGTTCGATCTCGACGCCGCGACCTCGACGGACGCGACGCGCATCGACGTGCTGGTGCGCACGGCGACCGTCGGCGCCGCGCCGCAGCGCTTGCGCATCGATGCGGACGACGCGCTCGTCGACGCCTTCGCGACCGACCTCGACGGCGACGCCGCGCCGGAGCTGCTGCTCTGGACCCGCGGCGCGGGCTCGTCGGCGGAAGGCGAGGTGCGCGGTTGGCGCTTCGCGGCGAACGGCGATGCCGCGCCGCTGGCGCTGCCGCCGCTCGACGACGAGTCGGCCATCGGCTGGCGCGGCCGCGACCAGTTCGGCGTGCAGGGTGACGCGCTGGTGCGCAGCTTCCCGCTGTACCGCGACGACGACGACAACGCGAGCCCGAGTGCGGGTTTCGTGCGGGTGATCCGCTACCGGCTCGATGCCGAGGGGCTCGTGGCCAGCGAGGGCTCGCTCGAGCCGATGGACGGCACGCCGCAGGCGGACGTGCTGGCGCGCTAGCCGCCCAGCAGGTGCGCCAGCACCGCCATCCGCACCGCCACACCGTTCGCGACCTGCTCGAGGATCACCGACTGCGGACCATCGGCGACGGCATCGTCGATCTCGACGCCGCGATTCATCGGCCCCGGATGCATGACGATGGCGTCGGACTTGGCGCGCGCCAATCGCGCCGGCGTCAGGCCGTACTCGCGGAAGTACTGGTCGAGCGAGGGCACGAGGCCGTCCTCCATGCGCTCGCGTTGCAGGCGCAGCATCATCACCACGTCGGCGCCCTCGACCATCGCGTCGAGGTTCTGGCCGACGCTGCAGCCGGCGGTGACATTCGGGCCCGGCAGCAGGCTGGCCGGGCCGCAGATGCGGATGTCGCGGCAACCGAGCTGACGCAGCGCGTGCAGGTCGGAGCGCGCCACGCGCGAATGCAGCACGTCGCCGACCACCAGCACCGACAGCGCGCCGAAATCGCGGCCCTTGTGCCGACGGATCGTCAGCATGTCGAGCAGGCCCTGCGTCGGGTGCGCGCTGCGGCCGTCGCCGGCGTTCAGCAGCGAGGTCGAGGGCTTCGCGCCGGCGGCCAGCGCGGCAACGGCGCCGTTCTCGGCGTGCCGCACCACGAAGGCGTCGATGCCCATGGCTTCCAAGGTGCGTAGCGTGTCGAGCGCACTCTCGCCCTTCTTCACCGACGAAGCGCCGATGTCGAAGTTCAGAACGTCGGCGCCGAGCCGCTGCGCCGCGAGCTGAAAGCTGCTGCGTGTACGCGTCGAGTTCTCGAAAAACAGGTTGCACACCGTGCGACCCGCGAGCACGTGCCGCAACGCGGTGCCGCCCATCGCGTGGGGGCGCATCGCGTCGGCAGTGTCGAGCAGCGCGCCCAGGCGTTCAGCGCCGAGGCCGTCGAGGGTGAGCAGGTGGCGCAGGCGGTCGGTCGTCATGGGTCGGAAGGATAGCCGGCGAGGAAGCGCTCGACGATGACCACGGCGGCCAGCGCATCGATCTCGTCGGCGTCGCTGCGGCGCTTGATGCCCGCGCGGCGCTGGTCGGCGAAGCGACGCGCGGCCTCCTTCGAACTGCGGCGTTCGTCGACCATCGCCACCGGCAGGCCGCTGCGCTTGGCAGCGGCACGGGCGAAACCGCGAGCGCGCTGGCGGGCCGGGGGGTCGGGATCGGCCTCGTCGAACGTGAGCGGGTCGCCGAC
>JBOFQO010000085.1:0-2336 GCA_051660925.1 Silanimonas sp.
GGGCGGCCGCTGCGAGCGATGTGGAAGGCCTCGTGCAACACCGTCGGCAGCTCGTCGACCGAACGCGGCAGGTAGCTGTGCTTGACGATCGGCAGGGTCATGCCGAACACGTCCAGCTCCTGAAACGCATCCGTGCCCAGAAGGTGCGTGGGCACTTGGCCCGTGATGCAGACCATCGGCACCGAGTCCAGCAGCGCATCGGCAATCCCCGTGACGAGATTCGACGCGCCCGGGCCCGAGGTCGCCACGCAGACGCCGACGCGGCCGCTGTGGCGCGCGTAGCCGTTGGCCGCCAGCGCCGCGGCCTGCTCGTGTCGCACGAGCACGTGCTTCATCGTGCTGCCGAGCAGGGCGTCGTAGAAGGGCATGATGCAGCCGCCCGGATAGCCGAACAGGGTGTCAACCCCTTCGGCCTCCAGCGCGCGCACCAGCCACTCGGCTCCGTTCATGCACCGGCCTCGGCAGGCTTCGCCTTCGGGGCAGCGGGTGCGGCGGGATTCGCCGGCGCCTCGCCGCGCGGCTGCAGCCACGGCATGCCGGCGCGCAGCTTGCGGCCCACGGCTTCGATCGGATGCTCCAGGTCGGCCTGCTTCAGGGCGCGGTAGTTCGGGTTGCCGGCGCGGTACTCGGCGATCCACTCGCGGGCGAAGCGGCCGTCTTGGATCTCGGCCAGGATGCGCTTCATCTGCGTGCGGGTGTGCTCGTCGACGACGTACGGGCCGCGCGTCAGGTCACCGTACTGCGCCGTCTCGCTGATGAAGCGGTGCATCTGCGTGATGCCGCCTTCGTACAACAGGTCGACGATCAGCTTCAGCTCGTGCAGGCACTCGTAGTAGGCGATCTCAGGCTGGTAGCCGGCGTCCACCAGCGTTTCCCAGCCGGCCATCACCAGCTTGGTCGCGCCACCGCACAGTACGGCCTGCTCGCCGAACAGGTCGGTCTCGGTCTCTTCCTTGAAGGTGGTCTTGATTGGCTGCGCGCGACCGCCGCCGATGCCGGCGCAGTAGGCGAGAGCAATCGTCTCGGCGTCGCCGCTCTGGTCCTGGTGCACGGCGTACACGCTGGGCACGCCGCGGCCGATCTCGAACTCGCGGCGCACCAGCGCCCCCGGGCCCTTCGGTGCGACCAGCACCACGTCGATGTCGTGGCGCGGGTTGATCTGGCCGTAGTGCACGTTGAAGCCGTGCGCGAACAGCAGGCAGGCGCCGGCCTTCAGGTTCGGCGCGATGTGCTGCTGGTAGAGCTGCGGCTGAACCATGTCCGGCGTCAGCACGGCAACGACATCGGCGGCGCGTACGGCGTCGGCCGGCGACATCACGGTGAAGCCATCAGCGATCGCTTTGGCTTCGGTCGGGCCGCCGGCGCGCAGGCCGATGATCACCTTGGCGCCGGAGTCGCGCAGGTTCTTGGCGTGGGCGGTGCCCTGGCTGCCGTAGCCGACGATGGCGACGGTGCGGTTCTGCAGGGCGGCGGGCGGGGTGGCGGTGGTCATGGTGGAGTCCTTTGGAAGAAGCGAGTGGAGAGGCGAGGAGAGGGAAAAGAGTGGCGAGCGGCGGCGGGGCAGGCCGTGGGTCTATCCGGTGGTGATGGCCCCACGACTCGCCGACGCGACCTGGCGCGCGTACTTGGCGAGCGCGCCGTGGCGCACGCGGGGTTCGATGCGGGCCGGCTCGCGCGCGTCGAGATCGGCATCGGTGTCGAGGCGTCGCGCGTCGATGTCGATCAGCACGCGGTCGCCGTCGCGCAAGCACGCCAGCGGGCCGCCACGCGCGGCTTCCGGTGAGATGTGACCCACCATGAAGCCGTGCGTGGCGCCGCTGAACCGCCCGTCGGTGATCAGCGCGACCTCATTGCCAAGGCCTTGACCAACAAGCGCGGCCGTGACGGCCAACATCTCGCGCATGCCCGGCCCACCGGCGGGTCCCTCGAAACGGATGACGACGACGTCGCCGGGTTGGATCGCGCGCGCCTGCACGGCGGCGAAGGCGGCGTCTTCGGAATCGAACACCCGCGCCGGACCCTCATGCCGGCGACGCTGCGCCGGCAGCTTGGCGATGCAGCCTTCCGGCGCCAGGTTCCCGTACAGCACCGAGTAGCCGCCGTTCGGCTTCAGCGGCGCGGCAAAGCCCGGCACCACCGCGCGCGCTTCGGCCTCGCTGGCCGCACCGCGGTCAGACGCGTGCGCCGCGGCGGCGGCGTCGATCGCCGCGAACAAGGTCTCGCCGGTCATGGTCGGCGTGTCGCCAATGCGTCCGGCCGAGCGCAGCTCGTCCAGCACGCGCGCGGTGCCGCCGGCGGCGTGCAGTTCGACGGCGGTGAAGCGGCCACCCGGCTTC
>JBOFQO010000086.1:0-4233 GCA_051660925.1 Silanimonas sp.
CGTCGTCGCATGGCTCGGCCCCGCCGCGGGCCCGGCGAACTACGAGGTCGGCGAGGAGGTGCGCGCCGCCTTCGTCGACCGCGACGCCGGCGCGGCATCGGCCTTCGCGGCGACGCGGCCCGGCCACTGGCACGTCGACCTGTACGCGCTGGCGCGAGGGCGCCTCGCGGCGATGGGCGTCACCCGCGTGTACGGTGGCGGGCGCTGCACCATCGGGGAGCCGCAGGCCTTTTTCTCGCATCGGCGCGATGCCGTGACCGGGCGCATGGCCAGCCTGCTGTGGCGAAGCGCCTGACGCTGGAGGCGGGCGCGGATTTCCCGACGCCGGGCTGAACGCCCAAAAGCGACGGTGACGAGTGGCAGGGTGACGGCCTCCCGTTGGTCGCGCGATGCTGCGGCCACCTCCACGATGGACGCTTCCCATGCGACTTCCCGCACTGCGCCGCACCCCGATGGCCCTTGTCCTCGGCCTCGCCCTGTTCGCCGCCACTGCCCAGGCGTCGACGCCAGCCGCTGTCGAAGCTCTGATCAAGTCGCGTGACGCGAGCGCGCTGGCCCAGGCGCAGGCGCTGGTCGAGGCGAACGAGGGCAACGCCGTGGCGTGGACTCTGCTGGCCCGCGCGCAGCTGCAGAAGGGCGAAGCCGATGACGCGGTGGACAGCGCCGAGCAAGCGGTCGAGCTCGCACCCGACAACGCGCAGGCGCAGCTGTGGCTGGGCAACAGCCTCGGCGTGCGGATCGGGCAGGTGAATGTGCTGCGCAAGATGGCGATGGCGCCGGACCTGCGCGATGCCTTCGAGGCCGCGGTGCGTCTTGACCCGAACCTGTTCGACGCGCGCACCGCGCTGATCCAGTTCTACCTGCAGGCGCCGGAAGCGATCGGCGGCGGCATCGACAAGGCCAAGGCGCAGGTGGCCGAGATCGCCAAGCGCAATCCCGTCCGCGGCCACCTCGCGCAGATCAGCATCGATCGCTTCAACAAGGACGAGGCGGCGGCAGCACGGTCGATGGATGCCGCGCTCGCCGCCGTGGCAGCAGCGTCTTCGCTCGAGCACGAGGTGCGGCTGGGCGTCGGCATGGGCTTGCAGAGCTTCGAGCGCTGGGATGAGGCGCTCGCCTACTTCCAGCGCTGGGCGAACGAGCAGCCCAGGGCCGCGACGCCGCGCTACCAGTTGGGCCGCATCGCCGCGGTCAGTGGGAAGCATCTCGACCTTGGCGCCGAGGCCCTGCGTGCCGTTCTGGGGGGGGGCTTCGAGCGCCACCAGAACGACCCGCGCGATACGGCGGCGTGGTGGCGGCTGGGCCAGATCGAAGCGCACCGCGGCGCGAAGGACGCCGCGCGGACGGCCTTCAACACGGCCCTCCGCCTCGACCCGACCAACGAGGAAGCCAAGAAGTCGCTGCAGGCGCTCTGAACGCTTGACCGGCCACGGCTTGCGCTGGATCACGCCGCCCTTGAATCACGCGCGCATCATCCGCACCTGAAAAGCATCGCGGCCCGTTCCGTGGGCCGCCGCCCCTTCGGAGACGACCCATGCGGATGGACAAGCTCACCTCGCGCTTCGCGCAGGCGCTGCAGGACGCGCAGTCACTGGCCCTCGTGCGCGACCACAACCTGATCGAACCGGCGCACCTGCTGACGGCCTTGCTGGACCAGCAGGGCGGCGGCACGCGCCCGCTGCTGGCGCAGGCCGGGGGCAACGTGCCGCTGCTGCGCGAGAAGCTCGGCGAGGCGCTCGACAAGCTGCCCAAGGTGACGGGCCAGGCCGGCCAGGTGAACCTCGGCAATGAGCTGGCGCGCCTGCTCAACGTCACCGACAAGCTGGCCAGCCAGCGCGGCGATGCCTTCATCGCCAGCGAGCTGTTCCTGCTCGCCTGCGTGGAGGACAACGGCGAGGCCGGGAAGCTGCTGAAGTCGGCCGGCTTCGACAAGACGAAGCTTGAGGCGGCCATCCAGAAGATGCGCGGCGGCGAGAAGGTGCAGAGCGAGAACGCCGAGGACCAGCGCCAGGCGCTGGAGAAGTACTGCATCGACCTCACCGCGCGCGCCGAGAGCTCGAAGCTCGATCCGGTGATCGGCCGCGACGAGGAGATCCGCCGCACCATCCAGGTGCTGCAGCGGCGCACCAAGAACAACCCGGTGCTGATCGGCGAGCCCGGCGTCGGCAAGACCGCGATCGTCGAAGGCCTCGCGCAGCGCATCATCAACGGCGAGGTGCCGGAAGGCCTGCGCGGCAAGCGCGTGCTGTCGCTCGACATGGGCGCGCTGATCGCCGGCGCGAAGTTCCGCGGCGAGTTCGAGGAGCGGCTGAAGGCCGTGCTCAGCGACCTGTCGAAGAACGAGGGGCAGGTGATCCTGTTCATCGACGAGCTGCACACGATGGTGGGCGCGGGCAAGGCCGAAGGCTCGATGGACGCGGGCAACATGCTCAAGCCGGCCTTGGCGCGCGGCGAGCTGCACTGCATCGGCGCGACCACGCTGGATGAGTACCGCAAGTACGTTGAGAAGGACGCCGCGCTGGAGCGCCGCTTCCAGAAGGTGTTCGTCGGCGAACCGAGCGTCGAGGACACCATCGCCATCCTTCGCGGCCTCAAGGAGCGCTACGCCGTGCACCACGGCGTCGAGATCACCGACCCGGCGATCGTCGCGGCGGCCACCCTGAGCAACCGCTACATCGCCGACCGCCAGCTGCCCGACAAGGCCATTGACCTGATGGACGAAGCGGCCTCGCGCATCCGGATGGAGATCGACAGCAAGCCGGAGGAGATGGACCGCAAGGAGCGTCGGCTGATCCAGCTCAAGATTCAGCGCGAGGCGCTGAAGAAGGAGAAGGACGATGAATCCAAGCAGCGGTTGGCCGACCTGGAGACCGAGATCGGCAAGCTTGAGCGCGAGTTCAACGACCTCGAGGAAGTGTGGAAGGCCGAGAAAGCCATCGTCACCGGCACGACCAAGCTCAAGGAGCAGATTGAGCAGGCCAAGACCGAGCTGGAGTCGGCGCACCGCCGCCAGGACCTCGCGCGCGCGTCGGAGATCCAGTACGGCACGCTGCCGAAGCTGGAGAAGCAGCTCGCCGACGCGCAGGCCGCCGAGACCAAAGGCTTCACCCTGCTGCAGGACAAGGTCACGGCCGAGGAGATCGCCGAGGTCGTGTCGCGCTGGACCGGCATTCCGGTGTCGAAGATGCTCGAAGGCGAGCGCGAGAAGCTGCTGAAGATGGACGATGTCCTGGCGAACCGCGTGGTCGGCCAGCGCGAGGCCGTGCGCGCGGTGTCGGACGCGATCCGTCGCTCGCGCGCGGGCCTCTCCGACCCGAACCGGCCGAACGGCAGCTTCCTGTTCCTTGGCCCCACGGGCGTCGGCAAGACGGAACTGTGCAAGGCACTGGCGAGTTTCCTCTTCGACACCGAGGAAGCGATGGTTCGCATCGACATGAGCGAGTTCATGGAGAAGCACTCCGTGGCTCGGCTCATCGGCGCGCCTCCCGGCTACGTGGGGTACGAGGAAGGTGGCTACCTGACGGAAGCCGTGCGTCGCCGCCCCTACAGCGTGATCCTGCTCGACGAAGTGGAGAAGGCGCATCCGGACGTGTTCAACGTGCTGCTGCAGGTGCTCGATGACGGCCGCCTGACCGACGGCCAGGGCCGCACGGTGGATTTCCGCAACACCGTCATCGTGATGACGTCCAACCTCGGCAGCCAGCACATCCAGGAGTTGTCCGGTGAGGGCGACGCGGCCTACATCCAGATGAAGACGGCGGTGATGGGCGTGGTGCAGTCGCACTTCCGTCCGGAATTCATCAACCGGCTCGACGAGATCGTGGTGTTTCACCCGCTGGGCCGCGAGCAGATCCGCGAGATCGCGCGCATCCAGACCGCGTACCTGGCGAAGCGGCTGGCGGAGCGGCAGATCCGGTTCGCGATCGACGACAAGGCGCTGGACGTGCTCGGCAACGTCGGCTTCGATCCGGTGTATGGCGCGCGGCCGCTGAAGCGCGCCATCCAGCAGCAGATCGAGAACCCGCTGGCGCAGAAGATCCTCGGTGGCGAGTTCGTTGCGGGGGACGCGCTGAACGTCAGCAGCGAGGGTGGGACGATCGTGTTCCGGAGGGGGTGAGCCGGGAGCGTCAGCGAGCATCGCTCGCTGCTCCCGGCGAACGCCCCGAGCGCTGCGAGGGGCCGGGTGAGCACCGCCGAGCAGCCTGCCGCCGAACTGCGGCGAGGCCTGCGGGT
>JBOFQO010000087.1:0-9811 GCA_051660925.1 Silanimonas sp.
GGTCGCCGAAGTGGCGCTTGGCGAGGATGGCCTGCGCTTCGGCCTGCTGCTCGACCGCGAGGTACGCCGGCAACTGCTGCGGGCTGATGCCGAGGTCGCGCTGCAGGGCGTGCTGGCTGGCTGGGCTGACGGCCGGCTCGCTGGCGGCGGCGTGAAGGGGGACGACGGCGGCCGCGACGGCCAGCGCGAGTCGGACCGCATGCTTCGAAAGGGTCATTGCGATGTGCTCCGGATCGGATGAGTGGGTGGGTGGACCGCACAAGCCAGATCGACGCCGTCCAAGGGGGACAGGTCAGTGGTTTCCATCGGATGAGTCGTCGCCGCACTCCCCTGCGGCGCCGCGTCGCCGGGGGGCTGGGTCGACGCTGCGCTGCAGCATACGCCGCTGGCGCCAGCGCGCAACCGGCCTCGGGATGGGCAAAAAAATGGCAGGGATCGCTCCCTGCCATGCCTTGCACGAGTGACCACGGCGATCGATACGCCGCCGGGGTCACCAGGGCTTGGACTTTACTTCACCGAAGCGAGCGCGGCCGGTGCGGCCGTTGCTGCGGCGGCCGGCAGGTTCACCTTGTCGATCGCGTGGATCACGCCGTTGCTGGTCGCGATATCAGGATTGATAACGAAAGCGCCGTCGATGCTGACCTTGCCGTCGGCGTTCTTGATCGGCGCCGACTGGCCGTTGGCCATGCGCGCCGAGCCCCACTTGCCGATGTCGTTCGCACTCTTGCGGCCGGCGATGACGTGGTAGTTGAGGATGCCGGCGAGCTGTGCCTTGTTTTCGGGCTTCAGCAGCTCATCGAGCGTGCCGGCCGGCAGCTTCTCGAACGCGGCATCGGTGGGCGCGAACACGGTGAACGGGCCGGCACCCTTCAGCGTGTCGGTGAGTCCGGCGTGCTCGACGGCGGCGCCGAAGGTCTTGAACGAGCCGTTCGCCGCGGCGGTCTCGAGCAGGGTGTGGGTGGGGGCGTTGGTGTTGGTGCTCATGCTGATGTGGCCTGTGCAGTGGTTCGCCCATGGCGAACCGGACACGGCCGATGGCCGCGACTTCCGCAGGTTGCGGAAGCGCAAGGCTCGGCGCGCTCGCGCACGATGGCGCCGCGGCCGAGTGGCCTTCACGACAGTAGGAGGGTCCGCTGCGTGGTGCAGCGGTCGCGGCGGTGGGCGCGCGTCGGGCGCCGTTGCCGTGGATGCATCCCTGCATCGACTGACGAGCCTGCGGGGGTGGCAGGCACATCCCTGATCGTAGTGCCCGCGCACCATGCGCTTCGGCGCGTTACGGCAGTGTCGCGGTGCCGCAGAGCCAGAGCCGATCGCTGCCCACTACGGCCGGCCGCGCAGGTAGTTGCGCAGCAGCACGGCCGAGCGGGCGCCGACGATGAGCAGAATGAGCACGATGGTGAGGCTTGCAAGGGAGGGGCCGGCAATCCAGAGCAGAACGATGATCGGCTGCACGGCAATCGCCGCCAGCATGGCGATCGTCCCCAGCACGACCATCGCCTTCAGCAACGCGAGGGCGATGGTCTTCATGCGCCGCCCCTGGCGCCGGATCGGATCATCCGCGACTCACCGTTCGCCGGGCGTTCGGTCGTCGCGATCGAGTTCCGCGGGAAGACGCGGTAGGCGGCGTGAAACACCGTGGCGCCCACCAGCCCATGCAGTCCGAAGATCAAGGTCGGCCCCAGATCGTCGAGGGTTGCAGCGCGTGGACTCGACAAAAGCGCGACGGGCAGCGCAGCCACCACGAATCCGATGGCCGCGAGCCACCACCCGCGTCGCGGGTGATGGCGGAGCAGCAGGGCCGCGGGGATGCCGATGGCCAGCACGAACGGCGTGGCGACGAGGGATGTGACCACTGCGATCGCCCCGAAGTCCGAGAGAGGCGGCAGTGATCCGCCGGAGATCAAGATCGGCACACCGAGCCACAGCAGGAAACCCAGCGGCTGCACCCCGATGGCGGCGATGGCGGCGAGGAGGATCGCTTTCATGGCTCGCTCCTTCAGCGCGGGACCGCCGGCGGCTCGTTGCCGGTCGGGCCGAAGTCGGCGATCCAACCGCGGATGGTGCGGCCCATGCGGGCGATCATCAGCATGTTGAAGAAGTGCATGCCGCCGAGCACCAGCAGGGTCACGCCGATGCGCGCGCCGAGCTCGCCGATCGGGTTGCTGTGGTCGGGGACCCAGTTGCCCAGTCGCAGGCTGATGAAGCCGAGGTTGACGAGGTAGAAGCCGATCACCAGCAGGCGGTTGGTCGAGCGGGCCAGGTCGGCGTCGTGGCCGAAGCAGCGCACGAGGAAGGTTTCGCCGGTGCTGGACAGCACGCGGGCCACCCAGATGGTCAGGGCGATCGAGATCGTGAGGTACAGGCCCTGGGTGGCGCTGACGAGGAGGAAGTCGTTTTCGGTGAGCATGGCGGGTCTCCGCAGTGGGTTCGACGCCACGATGGCGATGTCACCCACGGCCCCGCTTCCGGAACGATCGTGCCGGAGCAGATTCCCGGCCTTGCCTTTTCAATCAACGACTTGCGTGCTTCCGGAATGATCGGATGGGAGATTCCGGCGCCGGAACTCGCCCGGCACGAGGCCAGTTTCCTCCTTGAACGCGGTGTAGAAGGTCGACTGCGAGCCGAAACCGACCGACAGCCCCACCGACAGCACCGAGGCCCGCGGCTCGTCAATGAGCATCCGCTGGGCGGCGGCCACGCGGTGCCGGCGCACGAACTTCGAGAAGCCTTCGCCGAAGCGCACGTTCAGCAGCTCGGACAGCTGGTGCGGGGTCAGCTCGACCCGCCGCGCCAGCTTGGCGAGGCCGAGGTCCTCGTCGCGGTACAGGTGTTCGTCCTCGAACAGCCGGCGCAGCCGCTCGGTGGCGACGGCCACGTCGACCTTGCCCAGCGCGCTCTGCGCATAGCTGGCGGCCACGGCCTCCTGCGTCTTGGTGGTGAGGTCGGGCACGAGCAGCAGCAGGGCGGTGACCAGCAGGAAGCCGCCGGCCAGCTGCACCGAGTACGCCAGCGCGAAGGCGTCCCACGGCACCCAGCGCGGGGCGAGCAGGCCCGCCACGCCGACGCCCAGGCCCATCGCCGCGAAGGCCAGTACCACCGGCAGCTCGACGCGGAACCAGCGGCGCGTCGCCCGCAGGCGAACCACCAGCAGGCCGAGGTGCAGCGCGTAGCCGGTGCCGACGGCCAGCGACACCGGAATGGCCCACGCAGGGGGCACCAGAACCGCGAGCCCGAGGCTCAGCGCGCCGGTCGCCATCGCTTCGCGGCGGTGCGCCTCCGGTGGCCGCAGGACGCCGGCGAGCAGCGCGTGGAAGCCCCAGCTCTGCAGGAACAGCCCGGCGCCGTACAGCCACGGCGGCGCGTCGTTCGCGCTTAAACCGGCGATGCCGACGTGTTGCCACGCGGTATGCACGAGGCCGGCCAGCATCAGTGCGCCACCGAAGAGAGCGCTGCGCGGCATCGGCAGGCGTCGCGGCGCCGCGGCCAGCGCCAGGGCCAGCAGCAGGGCGAAGGCGGTGGACGCCGCCGCAAGGGCGATCAGCAGGTTCTCGACCATCGCGCGAGTATCAGCGCTTCAAGGCCTTCAGCGCATCGGCCATCGCGGTGTTGGCCGATGTCGGGCCGCTGACGGCGCCGCGGCCGTTCCGTCCACCGCCGTCGCGCGGTCCGCGTTCGTTCGAGGCCGGGCGCTCGTCGCGTTTGGCCGAACGCGTCTCGCCCGGCACGTCGTCGAGCCGACGCGTCAGCGCGATGCGCTTCCGCGGCACGTCGACCTCGAGCACTTTCACCTTGACGACGTCGCCGACCTTCACGACTTCGCGCGGGTCCTTGACGAACTTGTCGGAGAGCGCGCTGATGTGGACGAGGCCGTCCTGGTGCACGCCAATATCGACGAAGGCGCCGAAGGCCGCGACATTGGTGATGACGCCCTCCAGCACCATGCCGGGGCGCAGGTCCTTGAGGTCTTCGATGCCGTCGGCGAAGCGCGCGGCCTTGAACTCGGGGCGCGGATCGCGGCCGGGTTTTTCCAGCTCGCGCACGATGTCCTTCACCGTCGGCAGGCCGAAGCGCTCGTCGGTGAACGCGTCCAGCTTCAGCCCGCGCAGCGTCGCCGCGTCGCCGATCAGCTGGCCGATCGGGCGGCCGCAGGCCTTCACGATCTTCTCGACCACGGGGTAGGCCTCGGGGTGCACCGAGGAGGCATCGAGCGGCTGCTCGCCGCCGGCAATGCGCAGGAAGCCCGCGCACTGCTCGAAGGTCTTCTCGCCGAGGCGCGGCACCTTCAGCAGCTCGCGGCGCGATGGGAAGGCGCCGTTCTCGTCGCGGTAGCGCACGATGTTCTCCGCCACCGTCGTGCTCAGGCCGGAGACGCGCGCCAGCAGCGGCGCTGAGGCGGTGTTGACGAACACGCCAACGGCGTTGACGCAGTCTTCGACGCGGGCGTCCAGCGCGCGCGCCATCGCGAACGGGTTGACGTCGTGCTGGTACTGGCCCACGCCGATCGCCTTCGGTTCGATCTTGACGAGCTCGGCCAGCGGGTCCTGCAGGCGGCGCGCGATGGACACCGCGCCGCGGATGCTGACGTCGAGGTTCGGGAACTCGCGCGCGGCGAGCTCAGAGGCCGAATACACCGAGGCGCCGGCCTCGCTGACGACGATCTTGGTCAGCTTCAGCTCGGCGTGCCTGGCCATCAGCTCGCCGGCCAGCTTGTCGGTCTCGCGGCTCGCCGTGCCATTGCCGATGGCGATCAGCTCGACGGCGTGCTCCGCGCAGAGCTGCTTCAGCCGCACGATCGACGCGTCCCACTGCCGCTTTGGCTCGTGCGGATAGATCGTGTCGTAGGCGACCAGCTTGCCGGTGGCGTCGACGACGGCGACCTTGACGCCGGTGCGCAGGCCCGGGTCGAGCCCCATCACCGGCCGCATGCCGGCCGGCGCGGCGAGCAGCAGGTCCTTCAGGTTGTCGCCGAACACCGCGATGGCCTCGGCCTCGGCCTTCTCGCGCGCGGCGCTCACCAGATCAACGGAGAGGTGCATCAGCAAGCGCGCGCGCCAGGCGAGGCGGCAGGTCGTCAGCAGCCACGCGTCGGCGGGGCGACCCTTCGGCGCCACACCCGCGGCCAGGGCCACGCGGCCCTCGGCGTAGGCGTGGCCAACCTCGATATCGGCGGTCGGCTCGAGGTCGACCATCAGCATCTCCTCGCGGCGACCGCGCAGCAGGGCGAGCATGCGGTGCGAGGGGATCGTGGCGATGGGCTCGACGTGCTCGAAGTAGTCGCGGTACTTCGCGCCTTCGGTCTCCTTGCCCGGCATCACCTTCGAGCGCAGCACGCCCTTGGCCTGCAGCCACTCGCGCAGCTCGCCGACGAGCGCGGCGTTCTCGCCGATGCGTTCGATCAGGATCGCGCGCGCGCCGTCCAGCGCGGCCACCGCATCGGCCACACCCTTCTCGGCATCGACGAAGGCGGCGGCCCGCTCCTCGGGCGCGATCGACGGGTCGGCGAGGATCGCGTCGGCCAGCGGTTCCAGCCCCGCCTCGCGGGCGATCTGCGCCTTGGTGCGGCGCTTGGGCTTGTAGGGCAGGTAGAGGTCTTCGAGCCGCGACTTGCTGTCGGCGGCGAGCACATCGTCGAGCAGCGCTTTCGTCAGCTTTCCCTGTTCGGCGATGGAAGCGAGGATCGCGTCGCGGCGCTCTTCCATCTCGCGCAGGTAGCCGAGCTGCTGTTCGAGGTTGCGCAGCTGGGTGTCGTCGAGGCCGCCGGTCACTTCCTTGCGGTAGCGGGCGATGAAGGGCACGGTCGCGCCCTCGTCGAGCAGCTCGATGGCGGCGCGCACCTGCGCCGGCTGCGCGGCGATCTCGGTGGCGATGCGCTGGGCGATGGTGGCCGCGACGGCGGCGGCCGGACGGACAGGCGCGCCGAGGCCGGCGGGCGAAGCGGAAGCGGAGGAATCGGAAGCGGACATCGAGACTCGTCAAGCGGATGGAGCGGGTGCCGATTGTCCCCTTCGCCGGGGCAGCCGGACAGGCTGGCGCACGGCCTCTGGCTGTGTCAGGCCGCCCGCCGCGGCACCTCTCCCGAGGTTGATTCCGCGGCGTCGAAGGTCAATTTGTGCCGGCGTCCTCCGCGCGACTGGCGTTGACGCGGCCGGCCCAGGAACCGCCGTATTCCCAGGGCATCGGCGCGCGATGGCCCTTCGGGCAGTGGCAGGGCGCGGTGGGGCCCCACTCGGCGCCGCGCATCAGGCCATTGGCCTGGCGCTGCCAGTAGAAGGTCGGCGCCGGGCGATTGCGGCCGCCCACTTCGGCCAGCGTTGCGGCGTCGAACTGCCGGCCGTTGACGAACACCGTCGCGACCTTGGCGCTGTCCGCAAGCGTGACCAGCGGGTTGCCGTCGACGATCACCACGTCGGCCTTCTTGCCCGCTTCGATCGAACCGAGATCGGCGCCGTAGCCGAGGTGCTCGGCGCCGTCGATGGTGAAAGCGCGCAGCGCTTCGAAGGGCGTGAAGCCGCCCTGCGCCAGCGACCACATCTCCCAGTGCGAGCCGAGACCCTGCAGCTGGCCGTGGCCGCCCACGTGCACGCGCACGCCGGCGTCGCGGAGCGCCTTCAGCGACTCGGCCACGGTGATGTGCCAGTAGTCCCAGTCCGGCGCCGTTTCGCGGCGGATGGCGCGGGCCTCCAGCGTTTCGCGCGGGAAGTAGCGCAGCAGACGTTCGTTCTGCCAGACGTTGTCGCGCGCGTACCACCAGTACTCGCCAGAAAGCCCGCCGAAGCTGACGTTGAGCGTCGGCGTGTTGCGCACGTCGGTCTGCCGCCACAGCTCGATGACGTCGCGGCGCAGCGGTGCCACGGGCAGGTTGTGCTCGATGTTGCTGCTGCCGTCCACGATCATCGTCAGGTTGTGCTGGAAGGTGCTGCCGCCTTCCTCGACGGTCATCATCCCGAGCTCGCGCGCGGCCTGATTGATCTGCTGGCGCTGGTCGCGGCGCGGCTGGTTGTAGCTCTTCACCGCGAACACGCCGTTGGCGCGCAGCCGGCGCAGGTGCGCGCGGGCGTCGTCGATCGAGTTGACGACGGCCTTGAAGTCGCCATCGGCGCCGTAAAGGATGGTGCCGGTCGAGAACACGCGCGGCCCCACCATGCGCCCGGCCTCCACAAGTTCCGCCTGCGAGAACACCGTCTCGGTGTTGGCGGACGGATCGAACATGGTGGTGACGCCGAAGGCGAGGTTGGCCGCGTAGCTCCAGTTCGCCTGCGGGATCACGCCGCTGAAGAAGTGGCTGGCGTGCGCGTGCACGTCGATGTAGCCCGGCAGCACGGTCTTGCCGGTCGCGTCGACCACGCGGGCGCCGGCGGGGACCGCCACCTCACCGGCCTCGCCGACCGCGATGACGCGATCGCCGCGCAGCACGACCACGCCGTCCTCGATGACGTCCTGGGTGCGCTGCGCGTCGCGCATCGTCACGACGCGGCCGCCGGTGATTGCCACGACCTCGGTTGGCGCATCCACCGGTACCTGCAGACCCAGTGCCTTGCCGCCGTCGTCGCGGCTCGCCCCCATGTCGCGGCTGATGTAGCGCTCGCCGACCAGCCAGTGCAGCGTGTCGGCGTCCGACCAGTGCAGGTAGGCGCCGACGTCGGTGCTGAGCGTGGTCACCGGCAGCGCTTTGCTGTCCTTCGACAGCGCGATCGCGGCGCCGGTCTGCGGCAGCGGTGCGACGTAGGCGTTGTAGAGCTCGGTGAAGGCCACGCGCCGTCCATCCGGCGACACCGTCACCGCATCGACGTACTTCAGGTCGAGCACGTCGCGGCGCTCCTCGCCGTGCAGACCCATCGAGACGAGCTTCTTCGACAGCCCGCCGCCGCTGAGGAACAGCACGCGCGTGCCGTCGGCGTTGAACTGCGGTTCGCGGCCGTCGTCGGCGATCTTCCGCGCTTCGCCGCCGGCGGCCGGCATCACGAAGACGCCGGTGTCGCGGCCCCAGGCGCTGCCGATCACGGAGTTGCCGCTGTCGCGCACGAAGACGATGTTGCGGCCGTCCGGGCTGTAGCGCGGCCCGTAGTAGATGCCGCGCGCGGTGGTGAGCACGCGCTCCGCGCCGGACGCCAAGTCGCGCTCGACGATGGCGCCGTGCGTCGCGTCGTTCCAGGTGGTGAACAGCAGCTTCGCGCCGTCGGGCGAGAAGCTCGGCTGGTACTCGAAGCGGTCCTCGCGGTCGCTCAAGGCGCGCGGCGCGGCGCTGCCGTCCTTCAGCCAAAGGCGGCCGACGGCGTGGAAGGCGACACGCTGGCCGTTCGCCGACGTGGCGACGTCGCGCACCATGCGCGGTGCGAACGTGCTTTCGGGCAGTCGCTTCGGCTGGCGCGGTGCCTCGGTAACGCGCTGCTCGACGTCCGCGGTGAACGGGATGTTGGCCGCTTCGCCGCTGGCCGCATCGACACGCCAGAACTTGCCGCCCTGGCCCCAGACGACGAGGGCCGCGCCATCCGGCGTCCAGTCGAAGTTCGCGTAGGGCCCGAAGATCGCCCAGCCCTCCTGTTGGTCGCGTTCCAGGCCGTCCCACAGCGGGCGCACTTGGCCGGATTCAAGATCGAGCAGGTGCAGCACGCTCTTGTCGCGCACGCGCTTGACGAAGGCGAGCGTCTTGCCGTCGGGGGACGGCTGCGGGCGCACCGCGCCGCCGGGGCTGCTGACGAGCGTCTCGATCTCGCCGGTCTCGCGATCCAGCCGCTTGATGGCGTAGATCAGCCCGTGCGGGTCCTTGTTGTACTGGAAGGTCGGGCCGCTGCTGACGTCCTCGCTGAAGTAGACGTAGCGGCCGTCCGGCGACACCGCCGGTTCGCCGAGGTCCTGCTGATCGTTCTTCTGCTTGGTGAGCTGCAGGCCGTCGCCGCCGTCGCGGTGGTAAAGCCACAGCTCGCCCGCCCCCAGCGAGCGCAGGCCGGTGAAGTGCTTGCGCCCAATCAGGTACTGGCCGTCCGGCGTCCACACGGGGTTGTTCAGCAGGCGGAAGCGCTCCTTCGTCACCGGCGTGGCGCCGCTGCCGTCGGCCTTCATGCGCCACAGGTTGTTGCCGCCGTCGCGGTCGGAGGTGTAGGCGATCTCCGAGCCGTCGGGCGAGAAGCGCGGCTGCACGTCCCAGGCCGGCCCCGAGGTGATGCGCGTCGCGCGGCCGCCGCCGATCGGCAGGCGATAAATGTCGCCGAGCATCGAGAACACCATCGTGCGGCCGTCGGGCGCCACGTCGAGGTCGAGCCAGGTGCCTTCGTCGGTCGTGAAGCGCACGGTCTTCGTCGGGCCGTGCTCGGCGTTGACGTCCCAGGCCGGCGGCTCCGCGGCGGAGGTGGCGAAGGCGCTAAGGACGAGGGCCGTGGCGACGGCGAGGCGGGCGTGGCGCATGCGTGGGTTCCCCTGGGGCGAGCGCCGAGGGTAGCGGCAGACGCGCAAACTCGCGTGTGCCGGAACGCCGGGTTCCGTCAGCGCCGCGCTGGGAATCGCTGTGCCCGCGCCACCCGCCGAGCCGCCGCCGCGCGCAGGATCACCGCGCGTCCCGCGGCATCGGCGCCATGCCACGCCTTGATCTCGTCGAGCGTTCGGCCGCAGCCGACGCATTCGTCGGCGTCGTCGAGGCAGCATTGCCGGATGCACGGCGACGATGGCAGCGCACCACCCTCGGGCGCCGCTGCCATCGCGCGGTCGTCCGGCGCCGGCATCGGCTCAGGCCGGGCCGTGCTCGCCGGTGTCGAGGCGCGCTTCGAGCGCGGCGATCCGCGCCTCGAGGGCTTCGACGCGAGCCAGCAGGGCGACG